>JAHCBA010000007.1 GCA_019634625.1 Verrucomicrobiia bacterium | reverse complement strand
CGAATGCGCCGGCCACTGCCCCGGCAAGCGCAGACACGAAGCCATTGCCCAGGAAACTCAGAAGTTCATTGACCCAGTTCATCAGTACCTCCGCAACTGACGTCATAGATCAAGCAAGGAGAATTCCTTGCTGGCCGCGAGGTAGCCAGGCCTAAAGTTCCCGCCTGCGATGAACCCAACCTCGGGACCTTTTTTTCCGTAGAACCAAATCTGTTCAACTGAGATTTCCTTGGGCACCTTGAGTTGCTGGAAATTGATGGTCGCGGGAGGGTTCACCAATACTGCTATCACTAAGTCTTCGTGTCCTTTGCGGGCTGTGTACTTCGGAGACAGTTTATCGAGTAGCCCTTGTAGGCTGGCTGGTGTCCTGGATTTTGCCCTGATCGCCAAAGGGGGGAGTTCTTTAAGTTGGATTGGCTTATAGCATTTTCTGCCCTCATGCGTGCATCGAACATAGCAGTCGGCGTCTACGTAGGGAGCTCGTTGTTCCGGTGGAATGACTTCGCCAGCCGAATACTCCCAATCGGGCCCTGGGAGAATCTGGGAGAGCGCAAACGCGAAGAACGCGGCTTGGGCATCGTGATGATACTTCAGGAACGGCGCTTTCCGCCAGCTTCGGCTGCCGCCGACTTCGGGCAGGCACTGCGAGAAGAACGAGCGCAGAAGGGCTCGCTGAAGCCCAACCCTGGGAGGGGTCCAGTTCGCCCGAGCCTCAAGCTGCCGAATGACGATTTTGTCTTGAATGGCCACGGCGCTTGAGGTTTGGGGCCTAGGCAGTTATTTGGCAATTATTTGGCGATCGGACCTACGAGGACCCTTGCGGACCCAGTAGGACCCACGGAGGGGTCGAATCGAGTTTCCGTGCCAGAAAAGCAGTTAGACCGCTGGAAGCCAGCGGTCTAACCCGTTGCACTGCAACGGAAATTGGTTGCGGGGCTAGATTTGAACCTAGGAAGCCCCGGGGTCAGATCTCTGATTTTGACATTCGGCTCCCTCTCAGGCGCCACGACTTGATTTGTCAAATTCACAGATCTGACCCCCGGGGGTTGATCCTTCCAGACACCCGCGTCTCTTCAGTCCACCCGCAACCGGTAGAACCGGGTTGCCCCGGGCGGCTCCGGATCCTCAAGAATCCGCACCGTCCCGTCCCCGACCAGGGAAGTCAGGGGGAACCATTCCGGATCTTCCAAGCGGCTCTTGGATTCCAGGGTGTAGGTTCTGCCCGCGATCGTCGGAAGGCTCACCGAAAGCGCACTGCCATCCGCGCCCCGCGCCACCCCGATGACGGGAGGCTCGAGAAGCGGGGGATCGACAGGAATCTCCCCGACCCCGGCGACGGCCTCGACAAACCATTGGGATCCGGATCCGCCGACGGTCGCTCCGCGCGCCCGCAGCAGGCTGCCGGCGGGCAGCACCGCATCTGGCAATTCCCATCCCCCCGGAACCCGCATGCCTCTCCCGAGTTCCGTCCACGTGCTCCCGTCGATGGAATGATCGAACGAGGCGAAGACAATCTCCGGACCGTGGCCGCCGCGCAGCCAGGTGACCCGCGTTCCGTGATACCCAAGATGTTCCGTCGCCGGCCCCGTATTGTTCAACCGCCCGATCAGACTTCGCGGCAGACCGTCCAGCATCCTGAACTCGCCCCCGACCAGTACCTTTCCATCCGCCTGGATCGCGAGCGCACTCACCTCAGCGTTCGCCGCCCCATCCCAGGTCAGGTCCACCGTTCCATCCAGATGCAGGCGCCCAATCCGCTGGCGGGTCTGATCGCCCAACCGTGTGAACCCGCCTCCCAGCAGGATTTTTCCGTCCACCTGCAATGCCAGGCAAACCACTTCCCCGGCCGCCCCCGGATTGAAGTCGGCGTCCAGGGTGCCATCCGAATGCAACCGCCCGATCCGGCTCCGGCCCTGTCCCCCCAGCGTGGTAAAGGCGCCCCCCACCACGATCTTTCCATCCGCCTGCACCGCCAGGGCATTCACCCAGGAGCCCGCCCCCGGATTGAAGCCGGTGTCCAGGGTGCCATCCGCATTCAAGCGCCCGATCCGGCTTCGGGCCTGTCCCCCCAGGGTCGTGAATCCGCCACCCACCAGAACTCTTCCATTCTCATCCAATGCCAGCGCGGAGATCTCGGAATTCGCCGCCGTCTGGAAAGTGCCGTCCACCACGCCGTCGGCTCTCAGCCGGGCGAGGTTGGTCCGTGCCTCGCCCCCAAGTCTCCGAAAATCACCCCCCACCAGAATGCTTCCGTCCGGTCCCAGCGTGAGCGCATAGACCCCGGGAAAACCTCCTCCGCTCGCGCCCGGATTGAAGGCGGTATCCACCCGCCCGTCGGCATGCAACCGGCCAATTCTGCTCCGCAGTTCCCCCCCCAGTCGGGTGAACCCGCCCCCCACCAGAATCCTTCCGTCCTCCTGCACCAGAAGCGTCTCGACGGTGTCATTCGCCCCGGGATCGAAACCGGCATCCAGCGTCCCATCGGCATTCAATCGCCCGATGTTGCTGCGCGGCTGACCGCCCAACGTGACGAAGCTGCCCCCCACCAGGATCTTCCCATCCGCCTGCAATGCCAGGGTCCCGACCCAGGAAAGGAAGCCGCCGGCCGCCCCCGGGTTGAAGGCCTCCACGTAACTCGGGGGGACGGGTGGGGGCGTCGGATCGCTCGAGTCCGGCGCACTCCCTATCGCGATCCCGCGGCGGCCATCCGTGAGCGAAAAGGCAAAGGCCACCTGCCCCGATTCATTCAGCGCCGTGCGCTCGTCGCTGTTGTTCGCATGGGCGATTCCATCCGGGAACCCGATCCCGTTGATCATGCTCCCGAGAAGGGAATCCCCAAGACGGACGATCTTCCTCAGCCCGCGCCTGTCGTCATGGAACACGAGTTGTTGATCGCCAGGATGGTTCCCGGACTGAACGTCCCGAAGAACCCGTTGCCATCCGGCGCCGCCTGTCCTTCCCGGACAATCTGCACCAGTGCGTTGGTGTCACCGAGATAGATGCCCTCATTGTCACCGGGCGAGGTCGTGCCATCGAGTGTCGCGAAGAAGGCCACCTTCCCCAGGTCGTTGAGGGTCGGTGACAGGAACTGCGCGAATCTTCCCGTGCCGTCCGGGATGGGCGTGCCGCTGGTCACCAGCACGGTGATGGTTGCCTCCGCACTCCGCGCCGGCTCCGTGGCGCCGCCAAGCGCGAGCGCCCCGGTCAACAGCAGCGCCCTGACAGGGTGTCCGGCTTTCACAACGCGGGTCTCAGGGTGCAATGGCCCGGTAGAAGCGCCGGGGTGCGGTGGCCGCAGCCGGATCCGTGAACGGGGTCTCGGTCGCCTCGCTCAGGAAGTTCGTGACGGCGGTCCATGTCCTCAGGTCGCCCGATCCTTCGATCAGGTAGAACCGCCCGACGTCACCCATCAAACTCCAGCGCACCGGATCGCCGGAAGTCACGACAAGCCGCAGATCCGCCGTCGCCATCACCACGACCGTGAACGACTGCGTGTGGCTCAGCGGCGGAACCCCGTCGTCGGTGACCCGGACGGTCACCCGGTTGGTGGTGCCGGCAAATCGGGCGTCCGGAGTCCACTCGATCGCGCGGTTGAAGACCACCATCATCCCCTCGGGCGCACCGTCCTCGAGGGTGAATGTCAACCCGTTGGCGGGCAGATCCGCGTCCGTCGCTTCCAGCGGCACGCGGAGCGTCTGGGCCACACCGGTCGACTGATCGGCCAGTGGAGCCAGTTCCGGGGCCTCGTTCACTTCGCGCACCCGCACGCGAAACGACATCTCAGCGCTCTGCGGCGGTGTGGCGGAATCCGTCACCCGGATGGTGATGGTCTGCTCCGAAGGACCCTGCGCCTCGCCGGGACGCCAGAAGAACACTCCGGTTGCAGCCGAAAGCCCGGCGCCTTCCGGCACGACGCCCTGCAGCGAATACTGATAGGGCGGCACCGCCGCCGGACTGTTGGTCACCGAGGCCGTCACCGACAGCAGGGCGTGCTCATCCACCTCCCGGTCGGCAATGGCTCCCAGCCGGATCCGGGGTGGTTCGATCCGGATCCGAAACCGCACTTCATCGCTAAGGGGAGGCGTTCCGTCGTCCGTGGCCACCACGGTGATCTCATGATCCTCTGAGCCCAGCCTCACGCCGATCGGCCAGATCAGTTCGCCCGTGGCCGGATCCAGCGTCATCCCCTCCGGCGCACCCGGCCCCAGCGAGTATCGAATCTCATTGGCCGGCACATCCGGGTCCGTGGCCCGCACAACGATCCGAACCACCGACTCATCCCGGGTTTCGATGTCCCCGACCGGGTCTAGAACGGGCGGTGCATTGACTTCCCGCACCACCACCATGAAGGCGTTCGTCCGGGTGTACGCCTGCCCGTCCACCATGTCGGTCACCGTCACCACGAACTCATGGGTTCCCGGACCGTCCGGTTCCGAGGTCTGCCAGATGATGACCGCATTGGTCGCCCCCAGGGGCGTCAGCACGGACCCGGCCGGTCCGGCGACCAGCGCGAATGTCAGCGTCTTGCCCGGCAACACGGGATCCACGGCGGAGACTTCCACCTCCAGACGGGTCCCTTCATCGAGGGTCACCGTCCCGGGCACGTGGAGATCCGGCGGCCAGCGCAGGTATTCCAGCCGGTAGGACCCCGTGCCGTCCCGATAATAATCCTCGACCACCACGGTGTGTTGTCCCGCGTTGGTCACGGAGAATCCCAGCGTGGTGTTCCGAAGATTGGCGTTCCAGGCCGACCCGACGACCGCTCCAAGGGGACCGATCACCGTCAGGTGTGGATAGACGCCCTCCGTCTGCAGCCGCAGCGAAACGCGATCCCCCGGCTCCGCCAGGAATGTCCAGGGATCCAGATCGCCCGTGCCCAACAGGCCGTCATGCCAGATTCCGTTGACCAGCGGCCCGCCTTCGTCGCCGTCCGCCACCTCCACGTCCCCGGGCACCTTCACATACCGCAGCGTGTACCCGCCCTCGCTTCCCATATAGTAACTCTCCACCAGAACCGTGTGCCGGCCGGCCACCGTGACCACCACGTCCAGCGCAGCGTCGCGCGCGTTCTGATCAAAGCCCGTCCCCGCCACCGTTCCGTCCGGCCGTACCACGGTGAACTGCGGGTAGATGCCTGTCGTCCCCATCCGCAACCGCACCCGATCGCCTTCCGCCCCCTCGAACGTCCACGCATCGATGTCACCCAGGGGAATCTGGCCCTGATGATTGCCTCCGTTGGTCAACGGCCCTCCCTGGTCGCCTTCCGGCACGACAAACTCGCCCGGGGCACGGGCCAACTGAAGGCGATACGCACCGGTGCCGCCCGCATAGTAGCTGTCCACTTCGACGACATGCATCCCACTGGTCGCCACGCTGAACGCGATCGAGACGTCGCGGTTGCTCGAATCGAACGCCGTGCCGATCGAAGAGCCGTCGGGTCCCATGACATTGAGGCGCGGGTAGAGGACCTGCGCGCTCACGCGCAGCCGCACATGGTCCCCCGCCTCCGCAGAGAAACTCCAGTACGCCTTGTCCCCATCCTGCGGGAGGGTTCCCTCCTGGGCGGCTCCGTTGACCAGCAAACCCTGCGCCTGGAGCGCCGCCACAGGGGCCATCATGATCGCCATCGCCATCCACACGGACGGGAGCCGGAAGGTGCGCGACGTGAGCGGGACAAATCCTTGAATCACAGACCCACCGTAGCCCGCCGTCCGCTTCGCCCGGTATCCTCCCTGTGGGGGACACATGCGCTGCCGCCGGGCGGGGCCCGACATCACGGAAGAGGCTCGTCGTCGCCGCGCAGCTTGTGGATCGATTCGATCGTCGAATGGGTCCCCAGCTTGTCGAAGGTCCGTTGCAAATGGGTCTTCACCGTGCTGGCCGTGATGCCCAGCACCCGGCCGATTTCCTTGTGGTGCAGGCCCCGGCCGGCATGTTCCAACACTTCCCGTTCCCGCGCCGACAGGATGTCCGCGGCCCCGGGCGGCCTGCCGCGCGTCTGACGCCGGACCTGTTCCAGAAGCCGGCGTGCGACCGACGGACTCATGAAGGGCGCGCGTCCGGCCAGAACGTCCTCCACATGCTGGGTCAGGTTCGCCAGATCCTTCTTGAGGATGTACCCGCACGCCCCCTGATCGATCGCGCGCACGATGTCCGCCGGGCGCTCGATCACCGTCAGCATCACGACCCGCACCCTGGGCAGCGCACGTTTGATGGGGGCGATGGCATCGATCCCGGAGCTGCCCCGCAGCAGGATGTCCGACAGCACCAGGTCCGGCCGGGCGGCGGCGATGCGGCTCGCGGCATTCGCGGCCGAGGCGCACTCCGCCACCACCTTCCAGCCCGGCCGTGCATGGAGCAGCGCGACCAGGCGGGCCCGAAGCCGCGGATCGTCCTCGATCAGCGCCAGGCGAACCTCAGGGAGCCCGCTCATGAACCGGGGGCCTCCTTCCCGGGGAAGCCGGGCGCAACGCCGTCTTCCCGCCAGCCTTCCCGTTCCTTCCCGTTGGGTGTGGGCCACGGGAGACGGAACGTGATCCGGGTGCCGTGGCCTTCCCTGGAACGGAGCGTGCAAGTGCCCCCGAGTTCCCGGCAACGGGCCTCCAACCCGCGCAGACCCTGCCCGCCCGATCCCGTCCGCGCGCGTCGCCGCAGCGTCGCGGTCCCGTGGCGCGGCATCCAGCCATCCGCTTCCGGCATCGAGGCTCCCCCGCCATTCGTGTCGCAGCCCCGTCCGTCGTCCGCCACGGTCAGCACGCACTCCCCGTCGCGGAGGAGCCACCCGACACGGACCCGTCCCGCGCCTGCGTGCCGGACGACATTGCGCAACGCCTCCTTGAGCATGGCGGCCACGTCCCGACGCCATGCGCCTGGCACGATGCAGGCGGGAACCTCGGCCGGCAGATCCAGGTCCACGGTCAAACCCGCCGCGTCGAGATACCGCGCGGAGAAATCCCCGATGAAATCCGTCAGCGCCGCCATCGAGTCGTTCTCGGGATGAACCGACCACACCAGCTCGTTGAGGGCGTCCAGGGCATCCCGGGCAGGAGCGTCCGATGCGCCCGCGGCACCCTGCATGGCCGCCACGCTCAGGTGGGAGCCCAGGTGATCGTGCAGGTCGCGCGCAATCCGCATCCGCTCGCGTTCGAGTTCCCGACGCCGCTGGTCTTCGAGGCTTCGTCGCTCCTTCCGCCAACGCAGGGCCGCTCCGCCCATCGCGCCCGCCAACACCCCCAAACCCGACAACGCCCACACCGTTCCCCGCTCCCACCAGTGCGGCATCACCCTGAAACCGAACGACGTCTCTGCCATCCACGATCCCGAACTCGGGCCGGCCCGGACCTCGAAGGTGTACCGTCCCGGCCGCAGATCCGCATACACGGCCTCGCGGACCAGGCCCGTTTCGCGCCAGGCGCGGTCGTACCCCGCCAGGCGATGTTCCACCCGCTCCTGCCCGGGCCGGTACAACCCGGTCACCGAAAACTCGATGCGGATCGCCCCGCGCTCCGCGGGGTGCACCCGGGCGCCATGCCACGGTTCACGGGACCTTCCGTCCACCTCCCAACCCTCGATCCGAATTGTCGGCGCCGACGTGGGCAGCTCCTCCGGATCAAACGTCACCAACCCGTTCCGCCTGGCGAACCAAAGGCGCCCGTCGCCGGTGATGCCCACGTTCCCGGCCCGCCCCGCCGGTTCCCCCGGAACCATCCCGTCGCTCACCCCGAAGGCGTCCGCCCAGACCGAACGGACGGTTCCCTGTTCCCAGGCCTCGATCCCGGCCGCGCGCACGCGAGCGACCCCGCTGCCATGGTGGATCCACAAATCGCCCCGCCCGTCCACCACCACGCCGACCACGCCCCGGACCGGAGTTCTGGAATCCACTGCGAGCAGGCGCCATTCCCCGTTCCGGATCCGTCCCACCCCCGCGTTCGAAGCCAGCCACAGCCCTCCGCAGGGGCGGGTGACCATGCCGTGCACGATCCCGGAATTCCCGGCGTCCACCACGGTCTCATACCGGCCACGCCGCAATTTCCCCAGGCCGGCGTCCGCCGTTCCCACCCAAAGGTCGCCGTCGTGCCCACGGTGAAGCGCACGCACGTCCGCCGCCGGCATCGCCTCCACCCGAACCGGAACCCCGCCATCCTCCATCCGGAACAGCCCGGCCGAGGTTCCCAGCATCAACGCCCCCCCGGCATCTCGAATGGCCGCCTGCAGCCGGCCCTCGATCGCCAACGTCCGCAGCGCCAGATCCCACCCGCCGAGCGCGTGCGACGCCGGCGGAAGGCGTACCCTTGCGCCCCCGGCACCGATCACGTCCGCACCCCCTCCCGGCCCCGGCACCACCACCATGCCGGCCAGCCCTGGAAACCCATGGAAACTGAAGAGTCGCACCTGACGCCCCGCCCGGTGAATCACCCCCTGCCCGCTCGCCCCCCAAACCTCGTTGCCATCCCCCACTGCCACCGCATGCAGGCTCCAATCCATCGCGGATGCCCGGATCGCCAGGGACCGGAATGGTTCCTCGCGCAACCGCTTCAACCCCGTACGCGACCCCACCCAAAGGTCGCCCAACCGATCGATCAGAAGGCTCGCCGTCCCGGTCACCTCCGGCACCAGCCGGTCCACGGTCCAGGCATCGCCCGTCCCCGGCACAAAACGGTACAACCCGCCGTCCCGTTGATTCGTCGCCCACACGGTCCCAAACCGGTCACCGGTCATCCGTGCAAACTGGGGTCCCTCGAATCCCGGCGTCCCGTCCGTCATCCGCTCCGGCCCCGCCGCGCCCGGTGCCAGCCGCCACACGCCGTCGGTCACCCCCATCCACACACCCTGACGGGCATCGACATGCAATCCGTGCACCGCCGTTGTCAGGTCGTCCGTCCGCCGCAGGTGTTCCCGGGTCAGATGCCGCGCCAGCAACCGCCCGTCCGCCGCATCCAACGCCGCCACGCCGTCCGTCGTTCCGGCCCACACCACCCCGTTCGCATCCTCCGCCACAGCCGAGACCCTTTCGCCCAATCCCTTCAACCACTTCACCGCCCCGCCGTCCACCCAGGCAATCCCACGCTCCGTGCCCACCCAGAATCCGCCAGCCCGGCGGGTGCCCAGCCCATCGACCGACATCCCGGCCAACGCACCCGTGACCGGCGTGTCATGCAGCGTTCCCGCCTGGATGCAGAACAGGCCATCCCGTGTCCCCACCCAGAGCCGCCCCCCCTCCTCATGCAGCGCCCGCACACTCGATATCCGCCGCGTCCCCATCCGGTCCTCCCCGGGCTCGAACGGACGCAACCGCATCCCGTCGTGACGCGCCAGCCCCTCCGCCGTTCCCACCCAAAGTGTCCCGTCCCCGGCCTCGAGCAGGGACCGGACCTTCGCATGCGGCAGCCCTTCGTCGGCGCCCCACACCTCCACACGGAACACCGGCCTCTCCGGCATTCCGTCAGCCGCGCCTTCCTCCCGGGAACCCGGTTCGGCTTCCAACGCCTCCGCCGTGACCGGCACTGCCCGGCCCCGCCACCAGGCCGATGACAAACCAATCCCGGAATCCTCCCCCAGCACGTCGAAAATCCCGAGCGAATGCACGCGCACCTCCCGCACGGTCAACGCTGCCGACGACCTCCCGGACACCAACTCCGCCGCCATGACGTGATTCGGTTGCCAGGCCGCCAGGCCCGCCAGCAACCCGCCGGCGATCGCCTTCCACGGGTGCTGCCGGGATGGCTCTGGCCCCCGTGACGTTCCCTGGCTCCTCCTCATGCTCCCTCGGGCCCAGACTTCACCAGACCGCCCGATCCGCGGGAAGCCACAATTGCCTGCCGCGCAGGGGGGAAGGCGTCGGAATCGGAGGGCCGAGTTCCACGAAGGAAAGCCCCGGGGTCACATCTCTGAATTTGACATTTGGCTCCCTCTCAGGCGCCGAGACCTGATTTGTCAAATTCACAGATCTGACCCCGGGTCCGCTCGCTGAGCCCGCCGTCACCAGGGCGGGGAGAGGGCGGCAAGCGCATTGCTTCATCGGCGGCACGCGCGTAGGGTCCTCGCATGGTGATTGTCCAGTTCGAAGATGCGGAAGCCGAGAAACAGGCGCTGGGATGGCTGGCGGGCCGATTCTCATTCAAGAGCTGGTCCAATGGCGACCTGATGCTGCACGAGCGGGTTCTGCCCTATCTGGCCCGGCAGGGCATTCCCTTCAAGGTTCAAGGACCAGCCACCTATGAGCGCTTCGCACCGGCGATACGAGATCCTGATACCGCTGTCGTTTAACGATGGCACCCCGGTGCCCGAAGCCCTTGCGGCCGACACGCTCCTCGAACTGCGTCGCAAATTCGGCGCCGTCTCTGCCGAGACCCAGACAATCCTGGGCCAGTGGGAGCAGGCTGGCGAGGTCTACCGTGACGAGCACCTCCGGCTCTTTGTCGATGTTCCGGATTCAGCCGAGAACCGCGAGTTTTTCCTTCAGTTCAAGGAGCGTCTCAAGTCCCGATTCCGGCAGTTGGACATTTGGCTCACCAGCCATCCGCTCGATGTGTTATGAGGCGGGCCGCGGTTCGCGCTGTTCCCCTGCGGCGGCACGGTGCGATCGAAACGCTCCCGATCAGGGCGGTCGCCTCGTCGTATCCCTCGACCGATCGCATCTCCGACAACACGGATATGCGCCCCACCTGGGTTTGTTCCCGCTTGACCCCACCCGTCCAGCGGCCCAGAGTGATTCAGACTCAATCCAAGGTTGTCGAAGCGAATGCCGATTCAGCCCCAGTGGAGTCACCGCCCGACAAGCCGTTGAAAACCTGACGTCCCGATGAACCTCCACCGCCTCTGTCTTCTCATCCTGCTCGTCGTCGTCCCGGACAGTCGGAGTGGGACCACGAATCAGTTCGCCATCTATCTCATCGATGAACCGGTGGATCGACGCCTGATTGCGTCTGGGCAAGGAGATTGGTCCGGGGTTCGGCTCGCGGCCTCGCCCGTGATTTCGCAGGAGGATCTCGTTCGCTACGACGCCACCCACCACACCGTGCGCCTGAAGCCGGGAGTGCTGGACAGGATCCCAAAACTGCCTGGGACAGGCGTGCCGTTCGTCGTTGTGGCAGGCGGCGAACGAATCTACATGGGCGCATTCATGACCATCTACTCGTCCGCGTCTGTGGCGGTGCCCGTCATTCTCGTGGACCGGCCCATGTTCGGAGCGAATCAACCGCCAGACACGCTGATCATCGAGCGGGCGTATCCATCGTCCATCATCGGAGTGGGTTCGGACCCGCGTGCGGACCCACGCCTCACGACCGCGCTGAAGACGCTTGGAAAGCTGGAGAGCAGTGAGTAAGGGCTGGTGCAATCCCAGGGGTCACATCTCTGAATTTGACATTCGGCTCCCGTTCAGGCGCCGAGACTTGATTTGTCAAATTCACAGATCTGACCCCGGGTCCGTTCTTGGAGGCTCTCGAGCCTTGGGACGAGCACAACCAACGACTCCGCGCCAACACCCGTCCGGCGGGCTGGTTGAACCCGGAACCGGCGCCGCGGTATAACCTGGTGGTGATTGGCGGCTGCACCGCCGGTCTCGTCACGGCTGCCGGCGCCGCGGGTCTCGGGGCCAGGGTTGCCCTGGTCGAGAGGCAACTTCTCGGGGGCGATTGCCTGAATGTGGGATGTGTGCCTTCCAAAGCGATGATCCGCGCCGCCCGGGCCGCCGCCAGTGTCCGGGAGGGGGCCGATTTCGGGGTTCGGACCGGGGGCGACGTGCAGGTCGATTTTGGGGCGGTGATGGAGCGCATGCGGCGTCTCCGGGCGGACATCAGCCCCCATGATTCGGCCACGCGGTTCCGTGACTTGGGGGTGGACGTATTCCTGGGCGCGGGGCGCTTTGCGGGTCGGGACTCGGTGGAGGTGGCGGGACAGACCCTGCGATTCTCGAAGGCGGTCGTCGCGACCGGGGCGCGAGCAGCAGCCCCGCCCATCCCCGGCCTGGCCGCAGTGCCCTACCTGACCAACGAAACCCTCTTCTCGCTCACCGAACTGCCGAAGCGATTCGGAATCATCGGGGCCGGTCCGCTCGGCTGCGAAATGGCGCAGACCTTCGCCCGGTTCGGCTCGGAGGTCTTCCTGATCGAATCCGCCCCCGGCATCCTGCCACGGGAGGACCGTGACGCGGCGCAGGTGGTTCAGGCCGCCCTGGCGAGGGATGGGGTCCGGATTCTGGCCGATGGCAGGAACCTCACGCTGTCCAAGGTGCCGGAAGGGGTCCGGCTGCAATTGGACTGCAAGGGATCCAGCCAGGATCTGGTCGTGGACCGCATTCTTGTGGCGGTGGGTCGGGCGCCCAACCTCGAGGGCCTGGGGTTGGAGACCGCAGGGATTGTCCACGATCGAAAGGGGGTCAAGGTGGACGACCGGCTGCGGACCAGCAACCCCCGCGTCTTCGCGTGCGGCGACATCTGTTCGCCCTACCAGTTCACCCACGCCGCCGATTTCATGGCCAGGATCGTGATCCAGAACGCCCTGTTCAAGGGACGCGCACGGGTGAGCGGGCTGCTGATTCATTGGTGCACCTACACATCCCCTGAGATCGCTCACGTGGGCCTGTACGAGAACGACGCGAAACAGCAGGGCATCGAGGTGGACACCTTTTACCCAGGAATTGAGCCGGGTGGATCGGGCCCTGCTCGACGGCGAGGCGGAGGGAATTGTCAGGGTCCTGGTGCGCCGCGGGACGGGCCGGATCCTTGGCGCCACCGTGGTCGCTGCGCATGCGGGGGACCTGATCTCCGAACTGACCCTTGCCATGAAGGGAGGACTCGGTTTGAAGACCCTTGGAGCCACGATCCATCCCTACCCCACTCAAGCCGAGGCGATCCGTCGCCTGGGGGACCTCCATGGCCGCACCCGCCTCACCCCGCTGGTGAAGAAGGTCTTCACCCGGTGGCTCGCGTGGCAGCGGGCCTGATCCATGCCGGAATACGCTCGCGATTTCGCCCTCGTACAGGCATGGAATGGCGACGGCATCATGCTGGCCTGCCCGGGAAGGCCGTCCAGGTCGGGAATTCCCCGGCCCGACCCCGAAACGGAGGTTCCCTATGAGTTGCCCATGTGACAGGTCAGGAAGTCCCGGCGGAGCCCGATCCATCGGCTGGGGTGGTCCCGCAGGGTCGCGCCGCCTCCTGCTGCTGGGAGGCATCCGGTTGTCCGACGCCATCCCGGTGGTGAACGAGAAGAGCGGCCTGAGGGAGTTCAGATCCGAAAGCCATGAGAAGGTCCGGGCATCGGCGGCCCTCGCCAGAGAATGGGTGCGAAGCCAGCCGCAGCCATCATCGGAGCAACCCGCGACGGTACCCGACCTGGCAGGGTCGGCTCGCAGGCGGATACCTTCGCCGGACTTTGTACTGAAGGACCTGGAGGGAACGGCCTGGCGGCTCTCCGACCAGCGCGGAAGGGTGGTCTTGATCAATTTTTGGACGACCTGGTGCACCGCGTGCGTTGGCGAACTGCCGGCTTTGATCGAACTCCGCAGGCGCCATGGGGCTGACCTGGTGATCCTGGGCGTTTCCCAGGACAGCCTGGCCGGCGGCCACGGCCACGCGGGGGGGCATGGAGCCGGCGGCCAGCACGACGCCGACGGGCCCCGTGATCACGGCGATGAAGCCACTCCCCCGCTCAAGGAGATCCGCCGCAACGTCGAGATGACCGTGCGCCGGCGCGGAATCAACTACCCGGTTCTCATCGATGCGCGAAACGAGGTTGGAAGCCGGTACAACGGCGGGGAACTTCCCACCACGGTCATTGTGGACAAGGAGGGTTTCGTGCATCGGAGACTGGTTGGCCCCCGCCCGATCGAGGTGTTCGAAGCGATGATCCAGGAAGCGTCCCGGAGGGACCTGTTGCCTGGCCCGGCCGGGAACCCATAACACCGTCAACACTGGCCCCACGTGGAAACCTCCCCGTCAGCAACATCATTCGGCAGCCGCCACCCAATCGTCCGGCACGGCGAGGTATCGGCCGGAGATTGGCGGCGAACCATTCCTGGGCGGTGGCTCCCCCGGCATCTGCCAGGCCACGGCCAGATTGTCTCCACCCTCGGCTTCCTTCATCCGGGCCTCGACATAATAACGCCGACCGGCTTCGAGCTGGATCGGTGGGGAAACGTTCTCCTCGTTCGGACGCTGGTGCCGGACCGTCCATGCCCGGTTCAGACTCCAATCGGGTTCGCGGGCGATCAGGCGCATGGGAACGGGAGACTCGTCGCTGCTCAGGTACAACGCCCCTTCGTCGTCGGAGCAGAGATAGAACCGATATTCCCCCGTCCTCGGCGGCACCAGAATGCCGGTCAGTCGGACGCCGTAGTGGTTCATGATGTCGGCAGGCGCTTCGAAGTGGGGAACGAAATCCACGGAATCCGGTTGAAGCGGGAACCGGACGGAATTGGTCAGGGCTGGAAGCTTGTTCCCCGGCAGGTTGGTGAACATCTCGCGCCGAAGGAGGCCAAAAATGAGGCTGTCATCCCGAATCGCCAACGCGGCCGGCTCGCTGGTGAGGACCCGCACGGATTCGGGCACCAGGTTCCTCACTTTCACCGTATAGGCTCCCGCCAATTCCCGACGGGCCTGCGGAATGGAAAGCATGGCGTTGGTCGCCCCGGGCAGGTCGTTGCCGTTGAACTGCCATTGATACGCCAGTCCGACCTCGCTGTGCGCTTCCACCTCGAAAACGGCGGGTTCACCTAACCGGACGGTTTGTCGGAACGGTTGACGGGTGATCTGCGGCGTCGGCTCAGCCTGTGCCGTGATGGCCGCCAGCAGGATGGCTTGTGTGCCCGCCCCGGCGGAAACGGTCGGAGACTCGAAGTCAACCGATTCGATTCGCAGCCCGGGTCTGGGATTCTCCCACGCAAACCGGTACAGGTTCCCGTCTGTGCGCCGCGCCGGAGTCGGCTCGCCGGTTCCCGCCCATACCCGAAACAACTCGCCCTGGCCTCCCCCGGTGCCCCCCGTCCAGGTGCCGATGCTCCTGTCATGAAGGATGGGGATTTCCTCGCGGCTGCCATCCTCGTAATGGACGAGATACCGGGCCGCAGCAACGCCCTCCTGCCCCAGGTAAAAGATGGCGTGCAGAAAATGCAGCCGCTCGCAGTGCTGCGCGACGCGGATCCCGCGAACGTGTTCGGCGAGATGTTTGCGGTCGTGTGAACTGGGAGAATGTCCGGCGAGGACGACACCCCGAATGTCAAACCGCACTCCACCCAGGTAATGCTCACCCGGAGTGAGTTCAGACAGGTTCTCTTCCGTCCGCCAATCGTCCCAGGGAACGACGTCATCCTGAAGCGACACACTGTAGTACGGCGACAGATCCAACAGCGCATGAGGCGTCGTGGACGCGCGGGACGGAATGCCCAGCGCTGTCAGTCGCTCCGCGACGGCTTCGTCGTGACGCCCCAATTGCTTCAACAATTCCGCCCGCCGCAGCCGGATCCCTCGGCGAGGTTCGCTTTCCGAAGGCAGGCTGACCTGGAGAGCAGATACCGCCGGGTGCAGGCCATCCTCCTGAACATCAAAAGAGCGTTCCCCATTCCCCGACAGACGACCTGTCTCTGCCGAGGCCGGACCTCCACTACTACCTTCCAACAGCGCAATCGCCTGAGCGTAGGCGGGCAACGCGGCCTCCAATCGACCTGATCGCTCCAGCCACCCGGCCTTTGACGTCCACAGTCGCGGGTCGGCAGGCGCGTGGCTCAAGGCTCGCTCGATCGCCTCCAGCGCGCCGTCGAAGTGATTCGTCCGCGCCAGCACTTCGGCCCTGGCCCACCACGTCTGCAGGGTGTCTGGAGCAAGCCGCTCTGTGCGCCCGACCAGAAACGCGGCCACCTGCTCCGGATGCGGATACTCCGCTGGATTCTGCGCCAGGACCTCGCGCGCAAGCCGGGCTGTGGCTTCCGCATCGTCCGGCACCAGTTGAACCGCCTCCCGCAACGTCGCCACCAAACCCCTCTCCAGCAGCCTGGCCCGGTGATCTTTCACAGTGACCCGGGAATCAAAGGAAACACCCCGCTCCAACCGGTCGGCCAGGAACCACTTCGCCCACGTCGTGTAGCGGTCTGTTTCCTGCGATTCCAGGATGCGGCTCCGCAAAGCGAGAAACTCCTTTGCGGAAACCGCCTCGGGCAACTCGTGGTCCACCAGTCGCTGCCCGGCCGTGGCCTCCGCCAGATCCAGCAACCAACCGGGCACCGGCCCGTCCACCTGTGGTAGATCCCATAGCCGGGCGGTGCCATCCAGCGAAGCCGTCAACACCCGGCGCCCATCCGGACTGAACTCACCCGCGACCACCTGGTCTTCGTGCCGCAGCAGTTCCGTCAGTGGTTGGCCCGTTTCGGCATCCCAAACCCGGGCCGCATGATCTGCCGTTGAGAAGGTGACGACACGTCGGCTGTCAGGACTGAATGCCGCCCCGACCACCAGCCCTTCATGCGTCATTGCTTCACCCACAGGCTCGAGGGTCCGGGAATCCCAGACACGTGCCGTCTGGTCGGTGGAGGCGGTGACAACGCGGCGACCATCCGGACTGTAGCGGGCGCTCCAAAGTGTTCCCTGATGTTGCAGGGGCTTCCCCAGGACGTCACCCGTGATGGCATCCCAGACAACCCCCGCACTGTTGTCCAACCCTGCACCGACCACCTGCGTGCCATCCGGATTGAAGTGCGCATCCCGAATGCGTGATCCACCGGGGGTGTTGAGATCCGTCCATTCCCCGGACTTGAGATTCCATATTCCGACGGCCCGTTCCGCAAACGACTCCGTGTCGCTGAGAATCACCGCGCGTTCACCGTCCGGACTGTACTCCACCACGTCGACAAAGTTCGAAAGGACTAACGGATCGCCCAATGGCCGGCCTGTCGCTGTCTCCCAGAGCCGGACGGTTCCATCCCAGGAGCCCGTGAGTAACCTGCGACCATCCGGGCTGTGGCGCGCCAGTCGCAGCGGTGCGTCCTGCCACCTCTGCCTGACGAGTCTCCTGGCGCTGCGTGCATCCCAGCTCTGGGCATGTCCCAGCGGCGAGACCGTGACGATCGAATGTTCGTCAGGGCTCCGTTCCGCGAAGACGACGCCATCCCGCAGGTGGATTCGAGGAGCGGCAAGCGTTCCGGAATCCGCGTCCCAGGTTGCCACTTCACCCACCTCCCCGGCACCGAGTCCTTGACGCCCCCCGCCTGCGACCGCGACCACACGTCGGCCGCTCCGATTGAACTGGGCAGAACTCACCCCGTGCGTGTGATGCAGGACCAGGTTGAACGCGCGACCAGGACGAACCTCGCGCAGCACCCCCTCACGATGTTCATGGGTCAGCAGGTGCCGGCCATCCGGCGTAAAGTGCGCCCGCCACGTATCCCCAATCCATTCCGTCAACGGCCTGCCAGTCCTCGAATCCCACACCCGGGCCCGGGCCCGCTCGCGAGTCAGCAACCGCTCGCCCGTGAGATCAAACTGGGCGGCCCACACATCCATCCCATGCCGGATGGGCGGGGTCAGGGAACGTCCCGTGAGAACGTCCCAGACCCGCACCCAACGCTGATCATCGCCCGTCACCAGCCTCAGACTGTCGGGGCTGAATCCTATCTCATACACCCTGGCACCATGCCACAGATGATGCAGAACTCTGCGGGATGCCACGTCCCACACAACAAGAGTCGTGTCAGTCCCCGCGGCAACCGTCCGTCCGTCCGGACTGAATACACCATCCCTAATCCACGCGGAATCCAAACCGGCAGGGTGAAGCCCGCGGACGTTCTGTCCCGTCCCGGCGTCCCAGAATTCCATGCCCCCTGAAAAGGTGATGGTGGCGATGTGTCCGCCATCCGGACTGAACCAGGCGCGCCTCAATCGATCGCTGCCCATCTCCAGGGACATCTGCGCCTGTTCCCCCCCGGGAAGCTTCCAGACGTGGGCCTTGTTCATGAATGCGACGACCAGCTTCAGGCTGTCGGGACTGAAACGGAGGTCATGGATCGCGCTGTCGTGCCCGAGGGGCATGGCAACAGACTCGCCCGTCGCGCCGTCCCGGAGTTGAACCTGATGGTTCGTCGATACCGTTGCCAACCAGGCACCATCCGGACTGAACCGGGGACGGATTTCGGAAAGCACATGGGCGAATGGCTCTCCGATCGTCCGGCCCGTCGCCATGTCCCAGAGCCGCGCCAGATGATTGGTGCCCCGCGTCCATGTGACAAACCTCGAGCCATCCGGACTGAACTCCAGATCCTCGATCGACTCCGGGAACTCGAACACCCGCACCGGCAGGGCGAAACTGCGGTCATTGAGAGCCGACATCAGCCGGGCCGCGGCGATCTGGTTGCCCGGGTTCTGCCTCAGCATTCGCGCGAGGTAGGCAACCCCCTGATTGCCCTCGCCCTTTTCAAAGAAACGCTCCGCCTGTTTCAACTGGAGCGTGTTCACAAGGCTCTCCGCACGGCTTCGCTGCTCCGCCTCGGCCCGCGCCAACCGACGGGCCTCGCGCGTCTGCGTCTCCTGGTGGAAATACGCCGCCACTGCCAGCAACGCGGCCAGCCCGACCACCGCCCCCGCCCGACGGGCAAACAGCAAGCGTTGCCGCAGGGTTCGGGCTCCGCGCAACGAACGCCCGCTCTGCATCAACAGCAGGTCCGCACGCATCTGCGCCGCCGACTGGTAGCGCCGCCGTTGGTCCGGATCGCAGGCCTTCAGGATGACCTCGTTGAACTCTTCCATCGCCCCTCGCTGCGTGTCCTCCCGCAGCAGCGTCGGTAGTTCCGGAAAATCCGTCCGGTCACGGCCCGTCGCCAGCTCGTAGAGCACCTTGCCCAATGCGTAGAGATCCGCCGGCGGTTTGCCCGGCCCTTCCGGCGGCAGATATCCTTCCGTGCCCACGCAACTCATCGACGCATCCGCCGAGGCAACCAGGCCGATGTCCGCCAGCTTCGGCCGTCCCTTCACAAAGATGATGTTCGAAGGCTTCAGGTCCCGGTGCACCAGCCCGTTCCCGTGCAGGTGCGCCAGTGCGTCCGTAAGCTTGAGCGCGAGATCGAGACACTCGGCGATCGGCAGCCGGCCTCGGGTCCGCAGATCCGAACGCAGGGTGCGGGGGCTGTAATCCGTAACCGCCGAGCCGTTCCCCGTGCTCCCCGTGTTCCCCGCCGCAGATTCAACAGCACCCGACCGTTCACGACCCGCCGAATCCTGAGTGCCTCCCCATGGCTGCTCCGTCGGATCCGCCAGTTCCATCACGTAATAGAAGCCGCCCTCGAATCGGCCGGCGTGGAGAATGTGCACCAACCCCTCATGGGAACGGGACACCGGCTCGAACTTCCGCAATCCGTCAAACTCACGCCCGGCCGGCCCGGAATCCCCCGCCCCGAAATGACGGACCACCTTCACCGCCCGCAGTTCACCCAGGACACTGCGGGCCAGCCAGACCTCGCCGTAACTGCCCCGCCCGATGGGCCGCAGCAACTCGTGGTCGGGCACCACGGGCGCGCAGGAGTCTGACGCAGGTCCAGCCACGGGAATCACCGGTCCAGGAGCCGTCGTCGCACGTCGCGGAGCAACCGGCGGCGGACAACGGCTTCTTCGGGAACGATCCGATGACGCCGGAAAACCGGCTCCGTGCCAAGCCGGAAGATTTCCACCGCGACGCGGCAGCAAAACAGGCTGAACTCAAACCTCATGCCCCGGTCGGAGCTCCTTTCGGCCCCGTCGCAAACTGCTTCTCCAGCCGCCGCAATTCCTTGCGCACCAACCCCGACACGCGGTGCTTGGCCAGATACACCTGTGCGGCATTGACGTGAAGTGTCCGGGTCACCTCGCGCACGGGCCATTCCTTCAGCACGTAGAGGTCGAAGATCTGGTAGTGACGCGGCGTGATCCGGGCCTTCACGCGGGCCAGTGCCGCCTCCATGAGGTTCTTCCGCCACTCCGAATCCCACACCGGTTCCAGGTTCAATTCCTCGACGGCAACCCGCTCCGCCGCCGGGGTGCGTGAGGTGTCGTCCTCGGCAACGGAACCGGCGTTCTGATCCCACGGCTGCCGCTTGCGGAACTGGTCCACAATGCGCCGCCGGGTGATCTGGAGCAGCCACGCCTTGAACGACCCGGCCGCGTTGTACCGGAACGTCGGCATCTGCTTCGCCACGGCCACGACGGTTTCCTGCACCACCTCCTCGGCTTCGGTCTCCCTCAAACCGGCCTTGAGCGCCACGCCGTAAATGAGCCGCCAGTAGGTGTCGAAGAATTCCTTCCACCCGTCCCGGTCCTCCCAGTCCTTAAGCCGCGTGAGCAGGCTCCGGCGGGTCGGGATCAGCTCGTCTTCAGGCGCAGGCTTCATGGGTGATGACGATTTCGCAGGAGACGACGCCAGGAGACTCCATCTCAACCATCATCGTGAAGCCGCACACGGGAGGCGGGGAAGTCAGAGCCTCGTTACCTCGTCTCCTACGGCTCGCCTTCAAGGTGAGCCGGACGTTCCTGGGAGCGCCGGCTTCCAATCGGCCCCGGGGTGGACGAAAGGTGGCGGGTGGGACAGGCCGATTGAAAATCCGCGCTCCGCCCGAGCGGCAGCGCCGTCCCACCTTGGAGCATCTGTGTTGATCGGTGTCCATCCGTGGTTGAGATATTTTCTGGGAATCGAGCGGCAGGCTGCCAGCCGGGGATTCGGCGCGGAAGCCCGCTTCTTTCAAGAAATCTTCACTTCGCGTGAAAGATTCTTCCGGAAGGCCCGAATACCGGCCAACAGCCTCGCCGCCCGCCTTTGTTGGCCGGGCCGGGCACTGACCGCCAACCATGAAAGTCGCCTCGCACGAATTATGAAAACCATCCGTTCCATCGCCAGGCCGCATACTGCCTCGTTCCGGCTTGTCTGTGCCTTCACCCTATGGGTCATTGGGCTGATGGCCGTGCCCGCCTCGGCCGGCGTCGTCACCCTGATGGTCGTGGACCAGCACGGGCAGGAGATACCCGGCTCCCAGATCAACGTGCTCTCCCAGACGGTAAACACCGGGGACAGCCTGCTGCTGCCGGAGGGCACGCAGCATTTCCTGGTGTTGCCGGGCCTCCGCAGCGCCCCGAGCACCACCACGGAACTCTACCGAACGGAAGCCTACGAAGTGACCGGGGCGACCACGGAGATTGTCTTCGAGTGGATAACCTCGACCTACACCGTGCGGATCACGGACCAGCATGGAGTGGACATCCCGGTTTCCAGATATGCCACGACTGGGCCCTCGACATACATCAACGCTGGCGATCTGGTCACGCTGCCCATCACCGATGAGAGCGTGTATCCAACCCTGAACGGCGGTTACAGGGATGGTTACTTCGTGAGCCTGTTCCCGGGCCTCCGGGGCGCACCGAGCACGAGCACGGAACTCTACCGATACGCTGAAGGACCTTTCGAACTCTCCGCCGAACCTGCCGAGTTCGTCTTCGAGTGGATCACCTCCAGCTACACTGTGCGGCTCACGGACCAGCATGGTGTGGACATTCCCGCCTCTACTTTCTACGCCACCGGAATGTCCCCAACGACGCTCAACGTCGGAGATTCCGTCACGCTCCCCATCACCGACGAGAGCGTGTATCCGAAGATGGCTGGCTTCTACAAAGACGGCTACTACACGGTCGTGGCGCCGGGTCTCAACGGTAATCCCGGCAGCGGCACCTTCCTCGGCCGCCTCGAGTATAATCTGGAACTGGGAACTGCGCCTGCTCAATTCACCTTCGAATGGACCCAGCACCAATGCCCGCTGGAGATCCGGGATGCCGCCAATGCTCCTGTTCCCGGAAGCAACCTCGTCCTGCCTCCTTACCTTCCCGGCTTTGCGCCGGGACAGTCCGTGACAATCCCGGTCAACGATGTAGCCACGTATCCGCTCATCGGAGGTTACTACGCCTCAAGTAACTACGGCTATTGGATCACCGTGACGCCCGGCGACATCGCGCCGACCTCCGATACGATCTACCTCACGTTGTCGGCGGCTGGTGAGTTCACGCCGTCGTCCTTTAGCATCGGGGGCAACGCCTACAGCCTGGCCCTGGCCTGTGACGACGGTTGCGAGCCGCTGGCGGTCGCCAGCCTGACGGCTCCGGCCGCGCCGCTTGCGCTGGGCACAGCGGCCACCGTGACCGCGCACTTCGCCGCCGACAACGGCTTCGGCCGCATCTGCTCCTTCGCCTGGGGTGACGGCACGCTCGACCCCGGCCTGGACGCCAGCGCCACGACCGTCGCCGCCAGCCACATCTACGCCAGCCCCGGCGTCTATCGCGTCACCGTCACCGCCGAGAACGCGTGTGGCGACGTGGACATCGCCGTGCATGAGTTCGTGGTGATCTACGATCCCGAGGGCGGATTCGTGACCGGCGGCGGGTGGATCACCTCCCCGGCCGGCGCCTACGCCGCCAACCCCGCCCTCACCGGCAAGGCCAACTTCGGTTTTGTCGCCAAATACCAGCAGGGTGCCAACGTCCCGACCGGCAACACGGAGTTCCAGTTCAAGGCGGGCAACCTGAACTTCAAGAGCACGAGCTACGACTGGCTGGTGGTCGCCGGAGCCAAGGCCAAGTTCAAGGGCAGCGGCAAGATCAACGGCGTGGGCGATTACGCCTTCCAGCTCACCGCCACCGACGGCCAGGCCAACGACGGCGGTGGCACGGACAAGTTCCGCATCAAGATCACCAGCAAGTCTGGTGGCGGGGTGATCTACGACAACCAACCCGGCGATTCCGACACCGCCGACGCCAACACAGCGCTGGGCGGCGGCAGCATCGTGGTTCACAAGCCGTGAGGAAGCTCCAGCTCATGCGCCAACGTGAAGTCGCGCAGCGAGGAAATGAAAAGTCAGAGCCTCGTCACCTCGTCTCCTACGGCTGGCGAGAAAGGGCCGCCGCGCGTTCATCGCGCGGCGGCTTCCGCGTGGAAGCCGGGGGCTGGAGATGCGCCGCTTTATGGGCGCACTTTTTCAACCTGGTGGCGCGGGGTTCCAGCCGAGTCAGTCAGTTCCCGCGAGGAAGCATTTTCCGCTGGCTCGGCTGGAACCCCGCGCCAGCGGGGAAATCCCCGGTCTCAAGACGGTTTCAGCCACGGTGAATGGATGCGCCCCCTCCTCACTCCGCGTGAAAGATTTTATCCTGACACCCGAATACCGGACTGTCAGCGTTCGATCCTCAATCCCCCCTGTCAGGCCATGCAGACGCCCCTCTCCGCGCCCGGCCCGCTTTCTCCTGCCACGCGTCCGAGGTGTCCCTCCCGCGCCCGGCCAAGGCCCTTCCAACTGTTCGCCGGCCTGCTGCTGGCGGCCGGCCTCACGCTGACCGCCCTCGCGCAGCCTGCGGCGCCGGCGCTTGAGGTCGCGGTCGAGCCCGGGGGGCAGGTGGTGCTGGCCTGGCCGGGTTCGACCACGGACTTTGTGCTGGAAGCAGCGGATCAACTCACCGTGCCGCTGTCCTGGGAGCTCGCCGTTGAGCCACCGGCTCTGGTAGGTGACCGGTTGACGGTCACGGTGGCGGCCGCCGGGGTTGCGCGCTTCTTCCGGCTTCGCCACGAGCCGCAGCCGGGGAACCGCCCGCCGGTGCTCGCCCCCGTCGGTGACCGGACGGTCATGGTGGGCGGCAGCCTCGCCTTGCAACTGTCGGCCGTGGACCCCGAGGGCGATCCGCTGCTCTTCTTTGCCTCCCCGGTTCCGCTGCCGGCCAATGCTGCGCTTGATGCGGCCACCGGCGTCTTCACCTTTCGTCCGGGCCCGGCCCAGGCCGGTTCCTACGCCCTGCTGTTTGGCGTGAGTGACGGTGAAGCCACCGACACTGAGACCGTGTCCGTGTCCGTGGTATCACCGCCGCCCGGAACCGCCACGGCCATCACCGGCATCGTGCTCGACACCACGGATGCGGTGGCCGGCGCGGAACGACCCGTGGCCGGCGTGCGGGTATCCCTGCTCGGGGTTGCCTCGGAGGCGCTGACCGGCGCCGACGGTCGCTTCACCCTGACCAACATTCCCGGCGGTCCCCAGGTGTTGGACCTCGACACCGGTGAGGCGCAGCTCGCGCCGGACGGTTCCCTCTACGCCGGCTTCCGCGAGGAAATCGTGCTGCTGGAAAACGCGGTCAACGTCATTGAGCGGCCGTTTTACCTCCCGCGGATTGCCGCCAACAGCCTTACCACCGTCAATCCCGCGGAGACCACCGTCGTCCGTAACGCCGATCTCGGCGCCGTCCTCACCATTCCCCCCAATACGGCAAAGATGGATGGCACCAACTTCACCGGACAGATTTCCATTTCGCTGGTGCCGGAGGCGCTGGCCCCGGCCGCCTTGCCTGAGGCGCTCGGGTTCGGGGTGCTGATCACGATCCAGCCGGTCGGCCTGACCTTCGCCACGCCGGTCAGGCTCACACTGCCCAACGTGGACAACTTCGCGCCGGGCACGCTGATGGACCTCTGGTCCCTGGATGCCGGCATAGGGCAGTTCGTGGCGGTGGGTGTGGGCCGGGTTTCTGCCGACGGCCGCAACGTGGAAACGATTTCGGGCGGCGTTCGGTCTTCGGACTGGCATGGGTTCGTGGGGCCGCCGCCCGTCCCCCTGAATGCCGCCCAGGGCAGCCCGGACAATATCGCCTCGCTAATCCGCCAGCCCAATGACTGTCCCGAGCCTGTTCCAGGCGGGGCCATTGATCCGGCCAGCGGCGACCTTACCGTCGTTCACGCGCTCACTCCGGCCCGGTCCTTGGGCGAACCGCGCAGCCTGGAGTTCATCTACAGCAGCCAAGCCGCCGACCCGATGCCGACGGTCGCCGTGGCCACGCAAATCCAGGGAGCCCCGGAATCGGTTTCCCTGCGGCCCAGCTTCTTCGGGATTCGCGGCAGCGCCACGCACACCCGCACGCGCGGCCTCGCGGTGGGGCAGACGATCCGCCAGACCGCCATCCTGGACGCGGCCAACGTGCCCACCGGGGTGCATCCGGTCCGCGTGGATCTGTTCAGCCAGTTCACCCGCTCCTCCGCCGGCAGCGGCTTTTCGACGGAGACGCTGGTGCTCAATCACCGGAACAGTTGCCTGGGCGTGGGCTGGTCCATTGGCCGCGTGGCGCGGCTTCACGCGCAGGCCGACGGCAGCCAACTGCTCGTGGAGGGAGCCTCCGCCCTGCGCTACCGGCCCACGCTGCTGCCTGATGGCACCTTCCGCAGTGTCAGGAACCATCTGGTTGGGCCCTTGCCCAGCGGGGTCAACTCCCTGGCCGTCGCCGACTTCAATAACGACGGCGCGTCCGACTGCGTCGTCACCACTCCGTTTATCGGCGGTGCCTCGTTTCCCGGCTCCTTTGCCGTGCTGCTGAACGATCGCCAGGGCGGCTTCGCACCCGGCGTGCAGGTGCAGTTGGGCAATGAGGGAGGCGCCCGGGTGGTGGCGGCCGACTTGAACGGCGATGGCAACCAGGATCTCGTCCTGTCCGTTCCCCGCTTCGCGCAGTTCCCCGGGCGGCTCGTCACCGTCCTCGGCGATGGGCAGGGCGGTTTCGGAAATCGCCAGGTTGTGGCGGACGGACCGGACTTCCGGGACGTGGTGACGGCTGACGTGAACGGCGACGGCCACGCCGATCTCCTGGTTTTGAACGCCACCACGGGTGCCGTGGCCGTCTTCCTCGGTGTCGGGGATGGTGCCTTCCAGCCCCAGGTGGATCTCGCGCCCACCCCTCGTCCCATCACCTTGGCGGTGGCGGACCTGAATCGGGACGGCCGTCCGGACCTGCTGGTGCTCGACAACGTCAGCGGCAGTTTTCTCGCGGACGCATCCCTTTCGATTTTCCTCGGCAACGGGGATGGCAGTTTCGCGCCGCAGCCTGGCCTTCCGCTCAGCCGCGCGCCGATCAACCTGGTCACCGGTGACTTCAACCGGGATGGCCATCCGGATGTCGTCATCAGCGCCAATCCGGTGTTCACTGCAGATCCTGCCAGTGTGGAGATCTTTCTGGGAGACGGGCAGGGCGGCCTGCGGCCCGGAGGTGTTTTCACGGCCACCAGCAATTTCCAGTTTCCGCTCCGTGCGGCGGACCTCGACGCGGACGGCGCGCTGGATCTGGTCTTTGTCACATTCGGCAACCAAACCTTCCAGGCCGGCGTGCTGCTGGGTAACGGCGGCGGCGGCTTTGGCGTGCCCCGCATTTATTACGTTGGCAACAATCTCCGCGACCTCGCCCTGGCGGACGTGACTGGCGACGGCCGGACCGACCTGCTGAGCACTCCTTCTAATAGCCAAAGCATCTCGGTGGCGGACGGGGATGGCTTCGGTGGATTCGTGACGGCCCGGATCCTCTCCCCGGCAAACGGAATCGCGATCGCGGGGCGTCAGGGCACTCTGATTCCCGGCGACTTCACGAACGACGGCTTGCCGGATGTCTTTACCCTGGCGCCTGGAGGAGGACAGGTTGTGCCGGGTGACGGGGTGACGTTCCAGTTTCCCTATCCCAGTATCTCCGCCTACTTCTCTTCAAGCTCGGATGCGGCGGCGGATCTTGACCGCGACGGCAACCTGGACGTCGCGGCCATCACCGGACTCTTCGCGAACGAACTGAGCGTTCTGCTGCTAAACGGCCGGGGTGGCGAGAAGACGCGACTCACTACCCCGATTCCCGACTCCATCACCTGGCTTTCCTCCGCCGACTTCAACGAGGACGGTTGGCCTGATCTGGTGGGCCTGCGCCCGTCCGCCCGGCAACTGCTCGTCTGGCTCGCCCGGGGCAACGGTGAATTTGATCCTCCAACCCAACTGAGCCTCGCCCAGTTCCTTTCCTCCGACGGCCCGTTCGGCGTGGGGGATGTCAACGGCGACGGCCATGTGGATTTGGCCGTGCCCCGAAACGCCGCCGTCGCGGGCGAATCCGCTGACATCCATCTCTTTCTTGGGGATGGCCACGGTGGATTCACCGCCGCGGCCCGGCCGGTCATCGGCCAGGGTATCGCGGCCACCGGCTCCCGCATCGCGGACGTGAATGGGGACGGCTTAGGAGACATTGTGACGCTCATCCCACGGAACTCCGTTCGCGTTCACCTGGGCACCGCCGGTGGCCCCCTTGGGGCGGCCGTGGTGTCGCCGATCCCGATCGCGTTGTCCGAGGCCGGCGCGGAGATCCTCTTGGGTGAGTTCACGGGCGACGGGCGGCTCGACGTGGCCCTGCGCAGCAGCGGCTTCCCGGCCGTTTTCATTCTGGCCGGCGACGGTGCCGGAGGGTTTGTCTCCGGCGCGGCGGGTGTCCAACTTCCCCAGAGCACCGAGTCCCTGGCCGTCCTGGATGTGAACCAGGATGGCGTGCTGGATCTGGTCGGCGGCCTGGGCGGCGGGCAGCAGTCGCTCGTGTTGCTGGAGGGCAAGGGCCGCCCCGACAACAATACCTTCCTCAGCCCACCCGGAGACTTCGCCGTCCTGCTCAAGAACGGCGACGGCACGTTCACCCGCCGGCTCAAGAACGGCACGCGCTTCGAATTCAACGCCGCCGGGTTCCAGACCGCCGTGGTGAACCGCAACGGCAACACCACCGCCTACGCCTACGAAGGTGAGAAGCTCATCCAGATGACCGACCCCGTGGGCTTGAAGACTCTCCTTGCCTACGCCGCCAACAAACTGACGACGGTCACCTCCTCCGATGGGCGCGTGACCCGTTTCGAGCACGACGCGGCGGGGAACCTGGTCCAGATCACCGATCCGGGCGGGAGTTCCCGGCAGTTTGGCTTCGACGCACGCAGCCGGATGGTATCCCAGACAGACCCGGTGGGCGCTGTGAGCCGCTACGCCTACAACTCTGCCGGCCAGGTGATGCGGGCCGAGCTGGCGGACGGCAGCACGCGCCAGTTTTCACCCACCGCCGCCGCCGGTCTGGCCGACCCCGGCACCGGCCTGGGCTCCCAGGCAAATCCGTTGCCAACGTTGCTGCGAGAGGACGTCGCGGGCGCGACCACCGACGGCAACGGCAACGTCACCGCGTTCAAGACCAGCCCGGCGGGCGAGTTCAACGACGTGAGCGCGCCGCTCGGTGTCCGCTCGGTCATCGCGCGCGACCGCAATGACCTGCCCACCCGCATCGTGCGCGCCAACGGCCGGGTGGACGTGATGACCTACGACGAGTGCGGGAACCTCAACTCGCTCACCGAAGCCGTGGGCACGGCCTTGGAACGCCTTACGACCTATGTCTTTGCTGCCAACTCGGACCGCCTGCTCAGCCGCACCGACGCCGAGGGCTATACCTGGCGCTACGAATACGATGCCAAAGGCAACCTGACGAAACTGACCAACCCGCTCGGCGGCATCCGCCGCTGGGAATACGACGCGCGCGGCCTGGTGACCGCGCGGATTGACGCCAACGGCAATACCAATCGCATCCAATACGACGCGAAAGGGAACATCGTGGGGGTGATTGACGCGCTTGGGCATCGCCGGGAAGTCACCCGCGACGAGGCCGGTCGTCCCACCGAGATCGTCTTCGGTGCCGGCACGCCGGAGTTCCGGCGATGGGCTCTGGACTGGAACAGCCGGAACCAGCTCGCCTCCTCTACCGACGGGATGGGCGCGAAGACCACCCGCAGCCACGATGCCGCCGGACGCCTGGCGGCGGTGCAGCGCCCGCTGGTGCCGGCGGTCGAGGCGATCTACGACCCGGTTGGGCGCATCTCCCAACTGCGGCATCCGACCCGCGGCACCACCACCTTCGAGCGGGATCCCGGCGGGAATGCCAGGCGGTTCATCAACGCCCTCGGTCACGCCGGCTCGGCCGCCTTTGACGCCCTCGATCGCCCCATCGAATCCACCGATCCCCTGGGCGGCAAGGTGCGCCGGACCTTCGACGTGATGGGCAACGTCACCTCCGTCACCGACGCCAACGGCCACACGACCCGCTTCGAGTTCGACCTCTTCGACCGTCTGGCCGCCTCGATCAATCCGCTTGGCCAGATCCGGCGCTACAGCTACGACCGGCTCGACCGTCGTATTGAGATCACCAAGCCCGATGGCGTCGTGATTTGGCAGGAGTTCGACTGCTTGGGGCGTCTGACAAAGATCACCACGCCGGACGACGTGGCCACCTATGCTTATGATGCCAACGGCAACCTGCTTTCGGCGGAAGATGGCGACAGCGCCCTGGCCTTCACCTACGACGCGCGCAACCGGCTGCTCACGTCGCGGACCCTCCCGCGCGGCATACAGCCCGAAACCATGCTCACCTACCATTACAATGCCGTTGGCGAGCGGACCGGCTACACGGACAGCTTGGGCAATGCCACCACCTATCGTCGGGATGCCGCCGGGCGTCTCATCGGACTGGGTTTTGCCCCGGATTTGGAAGCGGAAATTGAGCGCGACGCCGCCGGCCGGCAGCGGGCCGCGGCGTATCCGGGAGGCTTTCGCAGCGCGTGGATCTACGACGAGACCGGTCATCTGTCGGGGCTGGAGCATGGTTCTGTTGGTGTCCCGCTGGAGGGCTGGCAATACGCTCGCGACCCCCGGGGGCGGGTCACCACCAAGACGGGTCTGACTGAGACACGCCGTCTGACCTACGACGAGCGCGGATTCCTTATTCGGGGCGGCACGGAAGCTGCACCAGAGATCTATGCCTGGGATGCCGCGGGACGACGGGTCGCTTCGCCTTATTCCAGTAGCTTCGACTACAACGAGGCCGGACGAATCACCGAGGACGAGCACCGGGTTTATTTGGACGATGCCAATGGCAATCGCATCCGCGAGACACGCAGGAGCGACGGCGCGGTGAAACTGTATGCGTATGACGCGCAGAACCGGCTGGTCCGCGCCACGCTCCCGGGCGGCTCGACCAAGGAATACCGCTACGACGCCCTGGGGCGGCTCATGCAGGAGCATTTCCGGCCGGCAGAAGCCCTCGCGTCCCGTCAACTGAGACCCCACAGTGAGGTTCCGCCGGAGGAGAAAAAATTCACCTTCACCTTCGGTGGAAATACCGGGGGAGATTCCGGTTACCGCTTCACCATCACTGACACTCCAGATGGCACCACCACCGAGACAACCCATTCTGCCGGAACCATGACGCCGCCGGAGGGGGTGACCATCACCTTGCCTAACCCGGCACCGGACAGTGGTTACACGATTACCGTGAAGGATGAGAACGGCAATAAGACGGCCGAGACCCCCCCGGCTGGGCCGCCGTCCTACATGCTGCTTTGGCGGGATGATGGAACGCCTATCATTGTGCCGCTCCCCGGAAACTCGGGCCTGACCATCACTGTTGATCCGGACACGGAGCAGGGCGTGGGGCCGACCGGCGGGGATCGAAGAGACGCGCAGACAGGCGAGGCGACCGGAAGCGGAACGGAGTCGGAGCCTTCGTTCCCGCCGATCTCCGACGAACCAGCAGGGTCGAGCGGGAGGTCTCGTACGAAGGCCGCCCCTGCAAACCCGGATCTTGGAGACTGCTACCTCCCAGTGTATGACTCCTGGGCGTCGGAGGCTGGAGGGCGTCGGCCATCGCGCTCAGAACATCTTCAGACAACAGATCCCATTACGGCTTTAGGGCACTATCTTAGCGATCCTCGCAATAGGTTGAACTGCGATGATTATCGTGGTCGATCAACTGTTTTCAGGCAAAATGGTCATGAATGGATCCCGACGGATGCAAATGGTGAAACTTACAATCCTTTCGATTTGGGCCTTGAGTGGGACCCCTCCCCACCTGTCTTCGGACCGGAGCTTCCCCCGCCTCCACTGCCCCCCGAGCCCGTAGAGGATATCTTGGAGGAGATAGACGAGGTGCTGGTGCCCGCTTGATGCGAACAAGCTCCAACCATCAACCCGGCCTGATAAAATGGCAAAATCCACGATTCGTCGCCTCCATTTCTGCCTGCTGCTCTTCTGCCTTGTCGGCTGCCGTTTGTTTCGGCCTGCCGATAACAATCCAGGCCATGTGTTCTACGAGATCAGCGGCAGCATCCGTCTGGTGAACGACTGCGATGGTCGGCAGGCATCGCTGCCCGACAAGGTCACGGTCTTCACAGTCCTGGAAACCGCGGACGGACGCATTGGAGTAAACGGGAGCGTCACTGTGCCGTTGCAGACCGATCCCGTAGCGCCGTTCGACCCGGTTATGGTCGGATTCTATCGCCTCAGCGTCCGCTGGCCGGTGGTCGCCGGGAACCCCGTCCGGTGGACTGCCCCCATCCTCATCACACCCGGCCGTCGGCCTCCTCCGACGGTCCGCCCGCCTCACCTCAACCATCGCCGAATCTGCGGCCAGTTGATCTGCCCGGACGGAACCGGAACCTGTCGGAACGTCGTCGCGGAGATGCCGGTGCCTGCCACAACGGCTCCGCACGTCACCCTTCACGACCTCATCGTCGTATGCGCCTGCAATTGAACGTCAAGGTGCTCCATCGCCGCACGGAAATGAACACCAAGCCAGGAACTCTTATGCCTGAAGGAACCTCCGCCCGCGACGAATCGCCCGGTTGGCACCGGGCCACCCTTTCCCTCCTCCTGGTCGGACTCTGGCTATCAGGCACCGGTTGCAGCGCCATCCGGAGACTGGTGTGCTGCCCCGAGGAACCCCGCCGTGACTGCTGCACCAGTGTTGCCCAAACAGGACGGATCGAGGGCCGGGGAACGGAATGGGTGTCCCTCTGGATTACCGCGTACAAGGACACCTACGTGGACCGGCGGGAGCCGGACCGGCGGTTCGGCTGCGAGCCGGACGTCCGGGTGGCCTCCCTGCTGGTGGAGCCGGTTCCGGTGACCCGGCGGACCTACGTTCACTTTGTGCTGCCCCGCCTGCCGGCGGGCAGCCAGATCGGGAAGGCGTTCCTCAACCTGTACAACCCGGACTTCAGCAACCCGCCGGAGAACGCACCCATCCACGCCCGGACGGCCGTCCGCCACTGGGATCCCTGCGATCTCACCTGGAACAACCAGCCGGAGGAACCTGGATTTCTGAGTTCCGCGGATTTTGGCATCAAGTACCGGAACCGGGACTGGTGCGGCCCCACCGCCAGCATCCGGCAGTTCATCGAGCCGATCTTCGCCAACGCCGCCGCCCACGAGGGATTCATAATCTTCACCCCGGTTCAGCCGAGCCAGCAGAAGGCATTCCTCTCGAACAATCACAGCTCCCGCACCGCCAATGACCTGGGCCTGGCCCCGCGTCTTCTGGTGCGGGTCAAGCTCCCCCCCGGCACCACCGCCGCCGACATCCGCATCCCGCCCCTGCCGGCCGACAACGACCTCGGCGCGCTGGGCGTCCATGTGCTGCTGGTCGCCGTGGCGGATGCCGCCGATGACCTCGAACCATTCCCTGCCGCTTGGAACGTGTTTGAAGGGCCGTGACCAGCTTCGCTCCAGTCCAAATGACACGGAACAGCATCCTTGACCGGCGCTGACCTGTCTCGGCCGGGGTTCGCGACCGACGGAAACCGGCTTGGAGACACCCTCATCGGTCATCAACCAGAACCATCCCATGCCACTCGAACCCCACTATCACCCGTCGCTGCCCTGGTGAGGGACGGCCGACGTGCCGGACGCGTGGGATGGGTTTGCATCCGGTCCACCATCTCCCTTCCAAGGCGCCGGCTCAGACCGGACGTCCGCACCGCAAATCACGCGCAGCTCTGGGGCGCTTGTGCCGGCCACCACCGAGGCGCCTCGGCCGAAGCTGCCATTCATCTCAACGAGGCGGCGTATCTCGTGGACCTGATGCTCGCACAGCGGCCAGACGTGCGCGAGGCGACGGTCCGGAGCGGCGAACGGCTCCGCATGCCGGCATGGAACGATTTCACCACCGACCAGCCCGAGTGGCGGGGGCTCGCGAAGGATCCAGTGCTCGGCTCGTCCGGCGTCTCCCCCCGCGACTACCATGACGCCCTCGCGCGTGGCATGGGCGGCAGCGAGACCGATCCTTTCTGTTCCTGCGGCGAGGAGAATCTGCCGGGCTGCCCTGTCGACCCGTATTCGACCAGGAACATCCTGATCCAAGAACGGGCGCTCCATATCCACCTGCGCGGCATGGCGAGCGTGGACTGCGGTTTCGACACCCGCGCAAGAGCCTCCTACGATGCCGCGATGAAGGCCGGCCCGGGGAGAGACGAATGATCAGGATCTTGCTGTCAGCGCTTGGGGCGGTGGCACTGATCGGGCCGGCCCACGCCGCCCCGCCGTTTGTCGCCGGCCTGGAGCGCGCGGGCACAGAGCCGATCGCAGGCGCGGTGCTTGTGAGCGAGCTGGGTTGCACCTCATGTCATGCGAGCGAGCAGCAGGCGTTCGTCGCGAAACCTGGACCGGATCTGTCGGCAGTGGGTGCACGGGTGAACGCGGCGCATCTGCGGCAGTTTCTCGCGTCACCCTCCGGCGTGAAGCCGGGCACGACCATGCCGGATGTGCTCGCGCATCTGCCGGAGCCGGAGCGCGACGACGCGGCGAACGCGCTTGCCCACTTCCTCGCCACGCTGGGCCGTCCGGAGAAATCGGGACTGCCGGAGCCGGAAGCGGTGGAGCGGGGCGCAAAGCTGTATCACGCGGTCGGGTGCGTGGCGTGTCATTCGCCGGAGAGCAACCTGTCCGGCTCGGTTCCGCTGGGACCGCTGGCCGAAAAATACACCGTCGCCAGCCTGGCGGGGTTCCTGGAACGACCGCTCGACGTGCGTCCCGGTGGACGGATGCCGGATTGCCGGCTCGAACGTAGGGAGGCCGCGGACATCGCAAGCTACCTGCTGCGCGGTCAGAAGGCGCTGCTGCCCGCCTTTGCACCGGAGACGGCACTGGCGGATCGGGGCCGGCGCTTGTTCAGCGAACATCGTTGCCACGCCTGCCACCGGACCGGGGAGACAGCGGTCTCCCCCGTGCTGCCGGCCCTCAGCGGGCTGCGGGCCACCGAAGGATGCCTCTCGCAGGAGCGCGGCGCGTGGCCGCATTACCCGCTCGCGGAGAACCAGCGGGTCTCGTTGCGGGCGGCCATCTCGGATGCAGCCAAGGACTGGACTCCTGGGGAGCATGTCTCGCTCGCGCTCACGCGGCTGAACTGCATTGCCTGCCATTCGCGCGATGAGTTGGGCGGCGTCGCCGCGAATCGCAGCGAGTATTTCACCGGCACAGACGAAAACCTCGGGGACCAGGGCCGCCTGCCGCCACCGCTCACCGGCGTGGGCGCGAAGCTCAAGGAACGGTGGCTGCGCGAAGTGATCGCGAACGGCGCCTCCGCGCGTCCGTATCTGCACACGCGCATGCCGAAGTTTGGTGCGGCCAACGCCGACGCCCTCGTGGACGCCTTGAAGGCGCTCGACACACTCCCTCCGGCCGAGTTCACCCGCGTCGCCCCGGACGGGAAACCGCATCAGGTCGGTCGTGAACTCGCGGGCAGCAAGGGCCTGAACTGCGTTGCCTGCCACACCTTCCGCGAGAAGGCCGCCGGGAACATCCTCGCCCTGGACCTGATGACGATGGCGGAGCGGCTGGAGGAGAACTGGTTCCATCACTACATGGCCCACCCGCAACGCTTCTCGCCGCTGACCCTCATGCCGGTGTTCTGGCCGGACGGAGAATCGCTGCTGCCCGATCTGCTCGGCGGCGATCCGGGCCGGCAGCGTGACGCCCTCTGGCAGTATCTGGAGCAGGGACCGGACGCGGGGGAACCTGCCGGCTTCGTGCTGGAGCCGCTCCTCGTCGTGGTCGGGGACGAGGCCGTGATCATTCGCCGGGCTTTTCCCGGCATCGGCAAGCGCGGCATCGGCGTCGGCTACCCCGGCGGCATCAATCTCGCCTTCGACGCGGAGCAGATGCGGCTCGCCTCCGTGTGGAGCGGTGGGTTCATCGAAGCGTCCGGGCTCTGGCGCGGTCAGGGTGCCGGACAGGCACGCCTCCTCGGCCGGGACACCGTCACGTTCCCTCCCGGCCCGGCCTTCGCCGTCCTGACCGAACCGGACACGCCCTGGCCGGCCTACGATCCCACGCCACGCTCCCGGTCCTCCTCGTTCAAGGGCTATACGCTCGACGACCGGCAACGTCCCCGGTTCCGGTATGTCGCGGATGGCATCGCGGTGGAGGATTACTTCCGCGAACGACGTGAGGCCTCGGGGCGCGTCCACCTTGAACGCACGCTGAGGTTTCCCGACGTCCCGCCCGCCGGACTGCACCTGCGGGTCGCCGCCGGAAAGTCCGTCGAGGCACGCGGCGCGAATGAGTATGCCGTGGGCGGGAGCATGGTCGTGCGCCTGCCCGCAGCGGGCCTGGTGCGGCATGCGGCGGACACCCAGGAACTCCTGCTGCCGGTGGCCGGTGGCGAGTTGAAACTCGAATACCAGCTCAACGCCAGGCCATGAGACTTCGTCTTTTCACCCCACTGTGCCTGCTCCCGTTCGTTGTCATCGCCGCCGGCGAGTTTGGAGATACGTGGGGCACTGCCGAGCGCGAGGCGGCCTACTACCGGCTGGTCCATGTGCCGATGCCGGAGGGTGTGTATCTGGAGGCGGGCAGTTTCGTTTCGCTGCCGGATGGACGGCTCGCGGTCGGGACGCGGCGCGGAGAGATTCTCCTGTTCAGCGGCGTGAGCGACGAGAATCCGAAACCGCGCGTGAGCCCATTTGCGAGCGGACTGGACGAAGTGCTTGGGCTGGCTTGGCGGGACGGGGCGTTCTACGCGACACACGCGACGGAGGTGACACGCATCGCCGACACGAATGGCGACGGTCGCGCGGATCGTTACGACACGATAAGCGACGCGTGGGGCTTTGGGCACTATCACGAGTTTGCGTTCGGCTCGAAGTTCGATCCGGCCGGGAATCTCTACGTGGCGCTTGGGCTGTCCGAATCCTACAACTCCAAGGAACTCTTCCGGGGCTGGGCGCTGAAAATCACGCCGGACGGAAGGACCATTCCGCTGTGCAGCGGCCTCCGCAGTCCGCTGGGTGTGGGTGAGAACGAGCACGGCGAGATGTTTTATGTCGAGAGCCAGGGACCGTGGAACGGGGCGTGTTCGCTCAAGCACCTCAAGCCCGGCGGGTTCATGGGTCATCCCGCCAGCTTCAACTGGTATCCGTTTGCGACGAACATGGGGCCGGCCCCGGTCATGCCGAATTCACCGTCGCGCATGGAAGTGGAGCGGAAACGCGTGAAGGAACTCGTGCCGTACGCCGTGGTGTTTCCCTACAAGAGGATGGGGCGCTCCATTTCCGCGTTTGAGGTCTGCCGGGCGGGCGGGAAGTTCGGGCCGTTCGACGGGCAGATGTTCGTCGGCGACTATTCCCTGAGCATCGTCATGCGCGCGACGACCGAGTTGGTGAACGGGGTGTGGCAGGGTGCTTGTTACCCCTTCCGTGAAGGGCTCGGCACGGGAATACTCGCCGTGCATTTCACGCCTGACGGCAAACTCATCGCCGGCGGCACGAACCGCGGCTGGCCCGTGCGCGGCATGAAGGACAACCTGATCGAGCGCCTCGACTGGACCGGGAAGACACCGTTCGAGATTCTCGACATCCGCGCGCAGCCGGACGGCTTCGTGGTGCGTTTCACCCGCCCCGCCGACCCCGCGTCGGCCGCGCGCCCGGAAAGCTACGCGCTGCAAACCTACACGCACATCTACCAGCAGGGCTACGGCAGCCCCGAAGTGGACCACACGCGCCCGACCGTTACCGCCGCCGAAGTCGCGCCCGATGCGATGAGCGTGCGCCTGCGCGTGCGGGGACTTGTGCAGGGCCACGTTCACGACTTTCACCTGCCGTCCTTCCAATCCCGCGACGGCGAGCCGCTGCTGCACGACCGCGCCTATTACACGCTGAACGAAATCCCGAGGTGAGGTCCTGAAGCATCTCATCCAACGGGTCCTCCGTACGGTTGCCGAGGACCTCATCAGGATGGGAAAGGGAGCGGAGCTTCCCGGGGCAGGACGACGAACGACGAACGACCGGATCGTGGCGATGGGAACGAAGCCTGGACTGGGAGAGGGACAGGGTGGGAGAACGATTCGGGAGAAGGCGGGTGAGGATTGAACTGGCGGAGACGATACCGATTCCGATAGCGACCCCGACCCCGATCCCATTGCGCCTTGCGACAACTTGGAGGTGCGTCCGATGGTTTCCCGGACGGGGTTCCTGCATTGACATACGTATGCGTTGCGCCTATGCGTGGATGCATGAAGCGCACGACGCTGGTGCTTGAGGAGGGGCTGCTGGCAGGCATCCGCCGGGAGGCGCAGCGCCGCGGTTGCGACATGTCGCGTTTGGTGAATGACTTGCTGCGCGAAGGGTTGCATCGACGCCCCGACCGACCCCATCCGCGTGTCCGGCTGCCCGTGTTCTCCATGGGGCAAGCACGCGTCAACGTCGCGGATCGTGACGCTCTGGAGGATCTGATGCGCACGCCATGAGCGGCGTCATTGACACAAACCTGCTGCTTTACGCAGCCAATGGCGACTGTCCGGAGCATGCTTCGGCCAGGGCATTTCTAGAGACCGTTTTCAACGATCCCGCTGTCTGGTATCTGACGGAGGGCATTTGCTACGAGTTCCTTCGGGTGGCTACTCACCGCCGGGTGTTCCCTTCCCCGCTGTCGGCCGCAAATGCACTCGGATTTCTCGATGCCTTGATGAGCTTGCCGGGAATGTCGATGCTCCGACCCGGACCAGACCATTGGCGGGCGCTGCGAGATCTGGTGGGATCCGTTCACGCACCGGAAGGGAATCTCTTTTTCGACATTCGCACCGTGGTCCTGATGCGGGAGAACGGAGTGCGGAGGATCTACACCGCGGACACCGATTTCCTGCAGTTTTCGGGGATCGAGGTCATGAACCCCTTAAGACCGGTGTGAGCCCGGCGTGTGGGATTTCCGAGCCATTGAATGGTCGGATGTCCCGTCCATCGTCTTCTGCCATCCGGACAAAGCGTCGCGGCCCCGTTCTTGACATGGTGTCAAGATGCCACTACACGGTGTTGCATTATGACGGGTTACCTTGACCGGGAGATCGTTGTGCGATTGGAAAGCGCGGCGCGACGGTTGCCCGTGGTCGTGCTGTCCGGGCTGCGGCAGGCCGGGAAGAGCACCCTTCTCCAGAACGAGCCCGGCCTGGCTCGCGGACGGACCTACCGCACCCTGGACGACTTCGCCACGCTGGCGGCAGCCCGTTCGAATCCCGAGTCGCTGTTGGAAGGTGCGGTCATCCTCGACGAGGTGCAGCGCTGCCCCGAGTTGCTCGTTGCCCTGAAGCAGCGTGTGGACGCCCGGCGGCAACCGGGTCAGTTCTTCCTCTCCGGGTCGGCCAATCTGGCCTTGATCGGCCATGTCTCGGAGACCCTGGCCGGGCGTGCGGGATACTTCACCCTTCATCCGATGACGCGACGGGAACTGCAGGGAGCCACGAACGAGGAGCCTCTCCTTGCAGCGTTCCTGAGGACGCAATCGATGCCTTCCGGCAAAGCCGTTCCCGTCACGGAACAGGAGGTCCTGCGTGGCGGCCTGCCACCAGCGTGCCTTGGTCCTGAGGGCGGCGTGGCCGAGTGGTTTCGTGCCTACGTGCAGACGTATGTGGAACGGGATGTCCGACAGCTCTCCCAGATCGCCGATCTGCTGGCCTTTCGGACTCTGGCGCAACTGGCCGCCATGCGGACGGGGCAGGTGCTTGTCATCAGCACCCTGGCTCGCGACGCGAAGCTCAACGCCGTCACGACGGGGCGTTACCTCGACCTTCTGGAAACGTCGTTTCTCATTCGGAGACTGCCGCCGTTCCTGAAGAATCGAAGTTCGCGCCTCGTGAAGTCCCCCAAGCTGCACTTCACGGACAGCGGCCTGGCGGCGCATCTGGCAGGAGTCAGTGACATCGAACCGGGTCGGGACGATCTCCTGCGCGGCGCCTTGTTCGAGACGTATGCGGCACAGAACGTCGCCGCCCTTCTGGAGGCCCATGTGCCCGAGGCCCGACTGGCGTACTGGCACGAGCAGGGCCGGCACGAGGTGGATCTGGTGATCGAATCGGGCCGGAGGATCTTCGGCATCGAGGTCAAGGCCGCTTCCCGCTGGACGGATGGCGATCTGTCGGGGCTGCGAGCGTTCCTCCTGCGGACGCCGGACTGCGTGGCCGCCATCCTGGCCTACAACGGGAAGGAAGCCGTGAAGCTGGAGGAGCGCTTGTTTGCAATCCCTCTTGGGCATCTCCTGGGATAGGCAACGTCTCGATTCGCGCCTCGTGCTTCTGCATGACGACGAACGAAGCCGGGAATGGGACAGGGTGGGATAATGATTCAGGAGAAGCCGGGTGAGGAGCGAATGGGCGGAGACGATACCGATTCCGATACCGACCCCGATGGGGGAGGGGGCCGGAACAGGCGGTGGCCCCGGTCCTCCACGGTGGTCGTTCTCATTTCGCCTGGGTCGTTGGGGAGAACCGCAATTCGGGAAAGTTGACGGGCAACCCTGATGATCCCCCCGACGGAGGGATCGGGCCGCGCCATCGGTCCGATCAAGTCGCCCATGGATGCGGTGAATGGTTACTGATACGAAGTGTCCCGGCTTGTCGTCCCACCGGCGTGACTTCTGTGATGTTCAACTGATCGCCGACCTAGATGCGCGCCATGTCCATCAGAGCCGCATCCCAGATCAATCCCTGCGAATTGCCGATCCGGGTAACGAAGGACGAGCCACAGCTCACCCTGGTCACGGCCCGATCGAGGGAGAGTTGGACGATCGAACGACCGCGCTTGGAGCGTGTTTCGGTATCTGTGTCATCTGTGGTGCATTCTCTGGTCAGGGGATTCGCTGGGCAAGGTGGCCGTGCGGGTCATAAACCTCCAGATAATTGCTGGCGACAACGTGAATGCGGTCGGGGAACACCACGACGTTGATGCCGCCAGGACGCTTGGCAGAGGCATATTTGATTCCAACGATGCGTCCGGAATCGTAGGCGAGTTGCCCCAGCCGTTGCGTGGGTGGATGCGGCAGGGGCGTCCAAGTGCCGGTCATCTCCTGGGCGGTTGTGCCGAGCGTCGTCAAGGTAGCTGGATCGGTCAGGTCCAGCAGGTTGTTGAGGATGCCGTCCACACTGATGACCACCCACGGTGCGGAACGAACGGGCACAGGTCCGCCGGGCAGCAGGATCAAGGCGGAGACTTCGATGAAAGCCGTGATGGGATCGTGCCCGAGGTAGATGGAATCGAAGCCGCCTGCGGGGGTGAAGCGTGCGCCGGCAGTTTTGGCCGCACCACCCCACAGTGGTTGAGGCGGGCCGCTCTGGCCCGGCGGCGGGCCGAGCAAATGGCGATAGCCGATGGCGCGCGACCACGGCCCGTGCGCCGAGACCAGGGCGGCGCAATTGAGCGCGGCAGCGAGTTGCAGGAGGGGCAACATCAGACGGGCACGCCAGCGGCAGCGTTTTCGAGAATCCGAAGGACCGCGCTGGAGTTGTTGGCCAGGATCATTTCCAGCGCGGTGTGCCCGTCGAGGTCCGGATGCGAGGTGTTGAGCCAGACCCGGACCGTTTCCGGTTTATGGAAGAAGTCGTGTAGTATCTCGGCGGAGCGCTTCACGGGTTTCAAAGCGGGCTGGAAACCCTCCGCCGAGGGGTTTCGATGAATGGCCTTGTAGTTTAGATGCAGGCCTTCGGCGAGCCGCTTGAGCGGCACACCCAGGTAAGCGGCAAGTTTTTGCGCATCAATGCGTCCGCTGGTTTCATCGTGCAGTTCAGGCAGGATCACCTGCAACCCGCCGACACCGCGCAAGAGCGTCTGCAGTTTTCCCTGCATGGCAGCAACTTGGCTTTGCAGCTCCGCCGCACGCTCCAGGATTTCCGATTCGGCTTCCACCAACGTCGTTTTCATGGCGAAAATCTACATATAATCTACATATAGTCCACAAATAATCCTGTCAGCCTGCCTTTGAACCAAACATGCGCGTTCACAGCCCGTGCTGGCTGGATCACGGCGATGCGAACGAAGCCGGGACTGGGACAGGGTGGGATAACGATTTGGGAGAAGCTGGGTGATGTTCGAATGGGCGGAGCCGATACCGATTCCGATACCGACCCCGACCCCGATGGGGAGGATTGGATGCGCACGTCATGAAGGGTGTCATGGACACAAACCTGACGCTCGGCGCAGCTCGTCCACTTACCTTCACTTACACAGGAGCTCTCGCAGTCGGCGGGTCGTCTGGTCGCGGTCGAACCGGCTGGCGGCGACATCGAAGGCCAATGCCGCCCAGGCATCGACGTCGAGGTTCTCGTCGGGCAGAAGGTTGTTTTCGCTCAGGAACACCAGGCACGTCGCCAGCGCGGTCCGCTTGTTGCCATCGACGAACGGGTGGTTGCGGCAGAGGTAGAACAGATAGGCGGCGGCGATCTCCAGCGGTTCGGTCAGGATCGGTTGACCCATCATGGTGGCCTGCGGCGCCGCCACCGCGGATTCCAACAGGGCCACGTCACGCAAACCGGCCTTGCCGCCGTGGGCCGTCAGCACTTCGGCATGGATGGCCTTTACCGCCTCTGGTGTGGGGTGCGAGAGGGGACGCTTCATGCCAGCCGCCGGAACAGCTCCGCGTTCTTTCTGATCAGGCGATTGGCGGCGACGGCGGCCCTTTCGGGAGTGATGACCGGTCGCAGTGGCGTCAGGACGATCGCACCTCCCTCGTGAACCGTGATGTTCACCTGATCGCCGACCTTGAGGCGCGCCAGGTCCATCAGGGCCGCATCAAAGATCAATCCCTGCGAATTGCCGATCCGGGTGATGGTCTTCGTCATGGCGTCAAACTATGTATTACGCCGGAGGGGGTCAAGCCGGCGGGCAGGGCCCCGTCCTCGTTCCAACCTCGTTGGGGCTGTCCGGCTGCTGTTGGGTGCAGGCGCGGACGTGAGGACGCGGGCTTTCGGAGCTCGTCCCTCCGAAGGGTGAAGCGGGGTGGTGGGATCGGAGGGACCGTTGGGTGTACACGCTTCAGCGTGAGCCTCCCAAATCCGCCCCCGACACGCTACAGCGTGCACACCGAACAAAGTCCGACCCAGCCTCTGCCCCCCCACGTCCCCGCCCTGCCAGCGCACCTCAGACTTTTGCACCAGACCTCGTAATCGTAATCGTAATCGTAATCGTAATCGCCCCGCCCAATTCCCATGCGGCATGGGAGGTCCGAACAGGATCGAACCCATCGGGCCAGCCATGAGGCGACGCTGAAACGGTGCGGCTGCGAGTCGAGGACGATGACGAGTACGAGTACCGCCCTTCGGGCTGAGTACGAGTCCCGGGGAGGGGGAAAAGGTGTGGTGCAGTGGAATGCGGACTCGCGGAGCTCGTCCCTCCGATTCGCTGCCTTCTCACCCACAACTCCGGGATGCACGGGAGGTTCGGGTGGATACGACACTTTTCGTACATTTTTGGGAACGACCCGAACCGCCACCATGCCCCAGGATCTGCACGCAACAGCCATTCAATATCTCTCCCGTCGCGATAAGCATCCCCATGAAACCCAAACTTCGAATCACTCCATGGACTCTCGTGCGGCGCCTGACGGTGCCGCTGGCCGAACTGGCCGCCGCAGCAGGGGCCGTTGCGGCGACCATTCACGTGCCGAGCGACGGCTCGGATGGCGTCCTGACGATCACCACCAATATCGTCGCGCCGAACATCACGGTTACGGGTACGAACATCGTGATCGATCTGGGGATGGCGGTGGACGGGGCGTGGAACGACGACAACAGCGCCCAGAGCGGGTTGGGGGTGTACGACTTCGAAAAGTGGGCGGTGGTGTTCAAGTACAGTTCTGTCTCCATCGCGGCGGGGACGCGGGTGACCTTTCGCAACCATCCGAGCAAGGCTCCCGTGGTTTGGTTGGTGGATGGGGATGTCACCATTAACGGGATACTGGACTTGAGCGGCGCGAACGGGGTGGCCGCGCCCGGTCATGCGGAGCCAGGGCCGGGAGGGTTCCGTGGGGGGCGGGGGTATTATGCACCGGGGGTGGGGGCGGGGTCTGGATTTGGGCCGGGGGGAGGGAGAACTGAAGGCGGCTGGTGGGGGAGTGGAGGCAGCTACGGGGCGCAGGCGTCCGGAACGCCGCCTGCCTACGGGAACCCGTCGCTCGTGCCATTGATTGGAGGTTCCGGAGCAGGGGGAGATGGTGACGAGGGCTGGGGCGGCGGGGCAGGAGGAGGCGCCATTCTCATTGCGGCCGCAGGTTCGGTTACGGTCGATGGTCGTGTCGATGCCAACGGGGGAAACAGACCGGCTCAGAACCCAGGCGGCGGCTCGGGCGGAGGCATCCGCATCGTGACGGGAGATCTCGCCGGGAATGGGATGATCCGAGCCCTGGGCGGCATCGGACAAGGCAACGGCACCGTCGGGCGGATCCAGATCGAGCGGTTGAGCGCCTCTGGCAATCCGACGGTAATACCGGATCCAGGCATCGTGCCCCTTGTGGAGCCGGCCACGGCCCTGATCTGGCCACCGGACGATGGGCCGACGGTGCGCGTGGTCTCGATCGGAGGCGGGGCGGTTCCGGCGGATCCGCGGGCGGATTTCGGGGTCTCGGGACCCGACGTGGCACTGCCCGAGACGGCCTCGACGCAGGTTGTGGTGGAGACGGTGAATGTGGAATCGGCGTCGCAGGTGCAGGTGCGGGTCACCCCGCGGGGCAATGCCAACTTCACGACGGCGGATGCCGCGGTGGAGACGGTGGTGAGCGACACGCCGCTGGTGATCCGCTGGGTGGCGACCCTCCCGGTGACCGTGGGCTACTCGGCGGTTCAGGTGAAGGTGGTGCGCCCGTAGCGGGGTGTGTCGCGGCCGGGTTCTGACGTCACCTCCATCTCTGGAACCATGCATTTCCCGGAGTTCTCCCGGAGTTCGGTGGTCCCTTGCCCGGCCGGCCGGGCGGCTTCCGGGCCATGCCATGTCGGTGGTCGAACGGCCAGGCGCGTCACGGGGCGGGTACCGTTCCTGGCTTTGGCACTGGGCTGGCTGATGGCCGGACCCGGGGTGGGCGCACAGCCGGCGGTGCATGTGAAGGAACTGGTCTCGCGGGAGGTGTCAGTGCTGGTGGGGGGCGATGCGACGTCGGGGATCCGCGAGGTGATGTCACGGGAGGTCTCGATCGCGGTGGAGAACGGAAGGTCGGACATCGCCCAGGCCATTTCGCGGGAAGTCGGATTGGTGGTGGCGACCTACGAGGTGCCCCCGCAGGTGACCGGGGTGGCGATGACCGTTTCGCCGACGGGAGAGACGGTGACGCTCGATTGGGGAGCCTACAATCAGTGGTTGGTGGGGGACATTGTCCGGTTCGACATCTATTACTCGGAGGACGGGCCGTTCGGGAGTGTCACCAACCGGACTCCGGTGCTTGCCGTGCCCGGGGGGGTGACGCAGGCGACGCTGACGGGACTGACGGCCTTCAAAGACCACTATTTCGCGGTGGTGGCGGTGGATGCGCTCGGCGGGTACGACAGTTCCGTGCGGTATGCGGCGGCGTATGTGCTCACGCCGCAGGTACTATCGAGGGAGGTGTCGCTGCTGGTGAACAACGGGCCGGCGGAATGGGTGGCCCAGGTGATTTCGCGGGAGAACAGTCTGGTGGTGGCTACGCCGGAGCCGCCGCCAAGGATCGAGAGTCTGGCCGTCAGCATGTCAGCGGACGGCAGTGAGGCCACTCTCGACTGGAGTGCCTACAACCAGTGGGCAGTGGGGGACATCGTCCGGTTCGACATCTATCGGTCCGAGACGGGACCGATCGCGACCGTGAGCGGGATGGTTCCGGTGCGGTCGGTTCCGGCTGGAACGGCGTCCGTGGTGCTGGAGGGATTGGGGGCGTTCCGGGACCATTACTTCGCCGTGGTGCCCGTCGATGGGCTGGGAAACTTCGACCCGGTCGTGCGGTATGCGGCGGGGTATGTGTTGTTGCCGCAACTGGTGTCGCGTGAGATCTCGATCCTGATCGAGAACGGACCGCCCGACAGGCAGGTGGTATCCCGTGAGGTTTCGCTGGTGGTTCCGGATGCCCTGATACCGGCGCCCGTCACGGGATTGGGGAGCGGATTTGCGGTGGCGACGTCCCGGTCGGCCTTCGGCGCGGTGGATCTGGACTGGAGCCACTACAACGAGGCGGCGCAGAACGATGTGGTCCGGTACCGGATCCATGTGGGATCGGCGTTCTTCGACAACGTTTCCACACTCGAACCGTGGGGGTTCGTTCCGGCCGGGATGCAGCGCTTCACCGTGACCGGACTGGCGGGGAGCGGGATCTTTCACTTTGCGGTGGTTGCGGAGGATGCACTGGGGAACTTCGATGCGACGGTGCGATCCTCCTCCGCCCAGGCCTCGATTGGCGGGGTGGGGGAAGTCATCGGGCTGGCGGTGGTGAGCGGGCCGGACCGGCTGTCCTTCACCTGGGCGCCGCCGGGGGATGCGGGCGAGTTTCTGGCGGCGTTTCGGTTGTATCTCGGGGCGGGCGGCATCCCGGTCCAGATTCCGCCGGACGCGACCTCGTATGAGTTCGATGGGCTGACGCCGGCCACCGGTTATACGCTGCGCATGGCCACACTGGACATTTTCGGGAGGGAGAGTGACGGGACGACGCTGGTGGCCGCGACCTGGCTGCCGAATCCGACCGGGGTCCGACTGGAAGTCGAGGGCGGTTCGGTGTGGCTGGCATGGAATCCGGTTTCGCCCGGGGCGCTGGTTCGGGAGTACGCTGTGTTCGATGGGTTGACGCCGTTCGATCAGGTGTCCGGCCGGACACCCCTGGCAGTGACTTCGCAGTCCCGTGCGGTGGTGGGAACGCTCGAGGCGGTGACCGGGCGGCATTTTGCGGTGGCCACGGTGAACGTCAGCGGCGGCACGGATCCGGCGGTGGTGTCCGTGTCTGCGGTTCGGGAGTCGCAGACGGTGGACTTCCCGGCGCCGCCGGTCGAGGCGCTGGTCATTCCGCTGGCGGCCACGGCCTCGAGCGGGTTGCCGGTCCGCTTTCTCGGAGGGGATCCGGAGGTGGCGGCGCTGGAGGGGAACCTGCTGCACGTCCTGCAGGGCGGCTCGACGACGCTGCTGGCGCGACAGGATGGGAACGATGCGTGGTGGCCGGCCGAGACGTCGCGCACCCTGCGGATCCCGCCGGTGATCGTGACGTTCACGGCGAACGGCGAGGCGTTGGAAGACGGGCAGGTTCTTTACGGCGGTTCGCTGCGGTTGGCGGTCACGGCAGCCGACAAGGAGGGGATCGTCCGGGCGGAGTTTTCCGTCAGGACGGTGGGGGAGACTCCGTGGACTCCCTTGGGGCAGGATGAGTCGGCTGCGGACGGGTGGATGTGGGATGGCACGCTGGCGGGTCTGGCGTCCGGCGAATTGGACCTGCGGGTGACGGTGTTCACCGCCTCGGGGGCTGCGCGCGACGCGGTTCGGCGGGTCGTGCATCACCCGAGCACGCCCGCAGACCTGGTGGCGGTTGAGATCGTCGGGCCGGAATCGGCGTTGGCGGGCACGGCCATCACGGTCCGGTGGACGGTCGAGAACCGGAGTCCGCATCCGCTCAGCGGGTTGCGGCGGGATGGATTGTACCTGTCGGGCGATGCCGCGATCGGGGAGGACCGTTTTCTCGGCTGGGTGGATGTGCCGAACGATCTCGGGCCCCATGCCTTTCAGAACCACGAACGGTCGGTCCTTCTGCCGTCCGGGCTGGCCGGGAACCAATGGCTGGTGGTGCATGTGGATGCGGACGACACGGTGTTCGAGGCGGGTGCCGAGGCGAACAACTGGACCATCGCCGTCGGCCCGATCCTGGTTCATGCGGTGGATCTCGAAGTGGAGGCCCTGGAATTGTCCGCAGCGGGTGGCGTTGCGGGCGGGGACATCGAAGTCGAGTGGCGGGTGAACAATCTCGGATCGGCGCCGACCTCGGCCCTGTGGCAGGACGCCATCCTTTTCACCACGACGCCGGGCGATCCTGCGGGGGCGCGGGTGTTGAAGACGGTGGCCGGGCCCGCTTCGCTGGGGGCGGGGGATCATTATGTGCGGCGCGTTGGCGTGACCCTGCCGTTGGCCGGGGATCTGCCGGCGGGTGCGTATCATCTGGTGGTGCGGGTCAACGCGGGTTCGGTTCAGCCGGAGGCCACCTTCGAGAACAACCTCGCCTCGGCGCCGTTCACGCTGACTTTGCCGCCGCTGCCGGATTTGTCGGTGTCCCTGGTGACTGCGCCCGCGTTGGTTGTGCCGGGTGAGCCGTTCGAGATTGGCTACCAGCTCACCAACGGCGGGTCGGGCCCGGCCCCGGCCGGGTTTGGCGCGGCCATTCATCTCGCGACGCCGGGGGGATCCACGCTGGGTGCGCCGCTGGTCCGCGTGCCCAACACCCCTCCGAGGATGCCCGGCGAGGTTTGGGACCAGACGGCCGTGGCAACGCTCCCGGGTTCGGTGGGGGCCGGCACGTACCGGATCGCGGTGCGGGTGGATGACGAGGGAGTGGTGGTGGAGGGGGACGAGGCGAACAACCTCGGCCTCAGCGCCACGTTCGAGGTGGCGGCGGTGCTGGGGCTGCGTCTGGCGGTGACCGACGTGCGCGAGGATGTCAGTCCGCCCCAGGTGAGTGCCCTGTTGAGCCGCAACTCGACGACGGCCGTTCCGCTGGACGTTCTGCTGACCTCCTCGGAACCCGACCGCCTTGGCGTGCCGGCGACCGTGCGTTTCGAGGTCGGGCAGAGTTCCATTCCGGTGGCGTTCACCGTGGTGCCCGATGGCGTTCCGGGCCCGGACGCATCGGTGACGATCACGGCTGCGGCGTCCGGACATCGCACCGCCACCGCCGATCTCGTGGTGCGCAACGTGGATCTTCCAGCCCTGCTGGTGATGCTGGATCCGGTCGAAGTGATCGAAGGCGAGGCGGCGGCGGGAACGGTGTTCCGGACGGGGTCCAGTGGAGAGGCGGTCACGGTGAACTTCAGCGCGTCGCACCCTTCGCAGGTGATCCTGCCGGGCCCGGTCCCCATTCCCGCGGGCATGGCCGAGGCCACCTTCACGGTGTATGCGGTGGACGATTCGCTGGTCGAAGGCACCCAGACCTACACCCTGCTCGCCTCCGCTCCCGGCCACACCACGGGAAGCGCGACCCTGACCGTGGTGGACAACGATGTGCCCGAGCTCGAACTCACGGTCACGCCGGAAACCTTCAGCGAAGGGGCGGGCGTGCAGGCAGCAATCCTCACGGTGCGTCGATCGGTGGGTTCGTCGCGGGACTTGTCCGTGGCCCTGTCGTCCGACCGGCCGGACCTGGTGCAGGTGCCTCCCAGCGTGACCATCCCCGCCTTCAATGTGGTGGCTTCCGTGCCGGTGGCCGCCCTCGACAACACCGAAGTCGGGCCGCCCCAGACCGTGACCTTGAGTGCGGTGGCCCGGGTGAGCGGAACGGCCCAGGAAATCGGGACGCCCGTCACCGTTGCCGTGACCGTGACCGACGACGATGGGCCGACCTTGAGCGTCGCGCTCGCCGACCCGGTGGTGCGGGAGGGTTCGACCACCGTCGGAACCGTCCGACGCAACACCGGCACGGATGGAGATCTGTTGGTGTTGCTGACTTCGAGTGACACCGCCGAGGCGATGGTGCCGGTCGAGGTGGTCATTCCCGACGGGGCGGACTCGGCTGTGTTCACGGTGGTGACTCTCGAGGATGGCGTGCCGGACGGAAGCCGGTCGGTCACGGTGACGGCCGGGGCGGACGGGTACACGCCTGGGCAGGCGCGATTGACCGTCACCGACGCCGACCTGCCCGACCTGGTGATATCCGAGGTGTTCGGTCCGGCGACGGCCCTGGTGGGGGAACGGGCGAACCTGACCTTCCGCGTGGCCAACCAGGGCGTGGCCCCGGCCCGCGGCCGGTTCGTCCAGCGTGTGTTTCTGTCCCGCGACGCGCTGGTCGGGGACGATCTGCTGATCGGGAACTTCGACCTGACCCCTTCCGGCGACGGCTTCGCGCCGGGGTTGTCCTTCGCGCAGACCGTGCCGAGCCATGTCTTCACCGAAGTGGGCGACTACTGGGTGGTGGTGACCGCGGATGTCGAGGACTCCGTGGAGGAACTCGACGAGACCAACAACACGCGCATTGCCGCCGTGCCGATCCGGGTCGAGTCGGACTTCACGGCGACGGTGCAGGTCGATCTCCCGGGTCGCACCGCACCGGCCGGAACCCCGGTGCCGTTGAGCGGGTGGGCCCTCACCCCGGGCGGACAGCCGGCGGTTGGAAAGCGGGTCGATGTTCATCTGCACCTGCGCGAGTTCCGGCGGGTCCTCTCGGCGATCACCGATGCCAGCGGGCATTTCAGCATGGTCTTCCGACCGCTCCCGGGTGAGGCCGGGCACTACACGGTTGGCGCCGCGCGCGGCGGGGAGAAGACCGCGACGCCCCAGGACGCCTTCACCCTGTACGGCGCCGCCTTCGAGCCGCCGTTCCTCGAAGTCCGGATCGACGAAGGCAGCAGCGTGGCGGGGCATGTCCGGTTGCGGAACCTGAGCGACGTCCCGCTGACCGGGCTGTCCGGAGCGATCCTGGGCGAGGGCGGTGAACTCAGCGGAACGGTCACCTTGAGTGGCGCGGGATTGCCGGGGCTGCACTTCATTGAAGCCCACTACACGCTGACCGCGGGCTTCCTGTCGGGAGGGGCGGCGATGGGTCCCCAGACCGCGGAGCGAACCCTGCGGGTCACCACGGCCGAAGGGACCACGCACGACCTGCCGATGACCGTGACCGTGGAGCCGTTGCGCCCCCGGTTGCGAACCGAGCCGGACGAACTGGTTGCTGGGATGGTCCGGGGCGGCCAGCGGGCGGTGGAGTTCACGGTCATCAACGAAGGTCGGGCGGACACCGGTCCGCTGTCGGTGTCGTTGCCGGAGGCAGCCTGGCTGCGGCTGGCCAGTCCGAACCCGATGCCTTCCCTGGCGCCCGGCGCCAGCAACACCGTCACGCTCCTCCTGTCACCCGCCGCCGATCTGCCGTTCGGACCGTACACGGGCCACCTGGCCCTCAACGGTTCCGCCACCCATCTCCGCGTGCCCTTCACGTTCCGGTGCCTGAGCGAGCTGAAGGGCGACCTGTTGGTGCGGGTGGTGGACGAGTACACCTACTACGCCGAGGGGAATCCGCCGGTGACCAACGCCACGGTGACGGTCACGGATGCGTTCACGGGGGAGGTGTTGCATCGGGGTCTCAGTGACAACAGCGGTGAGGTGTTGTTCACAGGGTTGCCGGAAGGCTACCATGCGGTCGAGGTGGTGGCGCCGGATCATGCGACCTTCCGGACGACCGCTCTGATCGACGCGGGTTCGGTCCGCGAGGTGCGGGCCTTTGTCGGGCGCGAATTGGTGAAGCATCGGTGGAAGGTCGAGCCGACTGAAGTGGAAGATCGGACGCGCCTTACCATTGAGAGCACGTTCGAGACCTTTATTCCCGTGCCCATCATCACGGCCGATCCTCCTGTCATTGTGGATTTCCTCGGGCCTGGCGAGGAGAAGGTCATTGAACTGACACTGACAAATCATGGCTTGATCGCTGCCAACGACGTTCACTTTGTGATCCGACCCGGGCGTGGATTCCGAGTGACACCGCTCATCGAGATTGTCGGTCAGATTCCGGCGCGCAGCAGCATCGGGGTGCCCGTGTTGCTTTCGAGAGAGGCGGACGCCGGGGCGCCGGGCGGGCTGCGGATTGCGGCAGGGGAGGCGGACGATGACTGTTCGTTCCCAGAGGTTACCGTGCTGTACCAGTACTACTGTGGTCCGGACGGCATATGGCGATCCTTCGAGATCCCAATGTGGCTTCTCGACTACTACGCGTGTTTCAGAGGCATCATCAGCCGCAACGTCCTGGACGCGATCTGTTCATGCGCGGCGTTGTTTCATGTCAATCTGGGTTGCCTGTGTGCCATCTACGATCTGGCCAAGAGTCCCAGCGGCAGCGGCGCGGCGACGGCATTGAAGGAGTGTTGCCCAAGCCTTGCCCCGACTCCCGGGTTGATACGCAGGCGTGGAGAGGATGGTGGAGGGGGAGGGATCATCATCCAGCCAGGCACCCTGCTTGAGCGATGGAAATGCGAGGATCGGCGCGTCGCCAGCCGTGCCAGTGGCGAAAGGCGGGAGGCGTTGAACGCGGGAGTCGCGTCGATTCCGCCGGAATCCGAGGATGAGGGTGTGTGTGCCCGCGTCCGGTTACGGATTGAGCAGGATGCTGTGACCACCCGCGATGCGTTTCGCGCTACGCTGGAGGTGGACAATGGCACGGCGGAGTCCCTCACGGAAGTTGGCGTCGAACTGTCGATTGGGGACGGCGAAGGGGTTCTGGCATCCGAACTCTTCGGCGTGCGGGCACCCATACTGGACGGCATCACCGGGGTGGACGGGGGCGGAGTCATTGCCCCGCAATCCGCGGGCTCGGCGACGTGGATTTTGATTCCGACGCTGGATGCGGCGCCGGAGGGGCCGACGGTGTATCTCGTGGGCGGGACGTTGAGTTACACGCAGAACGGGACGCGGGTGCGGGTGCCGCTGGCGGACGTGCCGATCACGGTGCATCCGGGCCCGGAACTGTATGTGGACTACTTCCATCAGCGGGATGTGTTCAGCGACGATCCGTTCACGGAGGAGATCGAGCCGGCGATTCCGTATTCGCTGGGGGTGATGGTGCGGAACCTGGGGCGTGGCGAGGCCCGGAACTTCCGGATCACGTCGGGTCAGCCGCAGATTGTGGAGAACGAGAAGGGTTTGCTGATCGACTTCAACCTGATCGGGACCGAGGTGGCGGGGGAGACTCTGAGCCCGTCGTTGACGGCGAATTTCGGGAACATCGCGCCGGGCGGGAACGTGATTGGGCGGTGGTTGTTCACCAGCTCGCTGCAGGGGTTGTTCATCGATTACAGCGCCACCTTCGAGCACCTGGATGCCATTGCGGGGCGGCGGTTGTCGTTGATCCAGGAGGTGGGCATCCACGAGATGATCCGGATGGTGGCGGCTCCGGGGCCGTTCGAGGACGGGCGGCCGGATTTCCTGATCAACGGGATTCCGGACCTGGAGGATTTGCCGGACACGGTGTGGTTGAGCGACGGGACGACCGCGCCGGTGAGCGTGGGTCTGGAGGCCATGCCGCTCGGGGTGCCGGGCGGGGAGGGCGGCGAGGTGGCGGTGGAAATGGTGGTGCCGGAGGGATTTGTGTACATGCGCTTCCCGGATCCGGCGGGGGCGACGGGTGCCTTGCCGGTGCGGCTGGCCGGGGTGCGACGCGGCGACGGGACGATGCTGGCGCCGGAGAACTTCTGGCAGACCGACCGGACCTTCATCGGGTTGGGGCGGCGTCCGATCCGGGAGAACCGGGTGCATCTGTTCGACCATGATCTGGGCGGTTCGTACACCCTGGTGTATGAGCCGGTGGCGGGGCTGGATCGGGAGGCTCCAACGAGCCGGGTGGCGACACTGCCGGCGGAGGTCGGGCTGGAGTTTGCGGTGCGTTGGTCGGGGACGGATGACCGGCCAGGGCCGCTGTCCTTCGATGTGTTCGTTTCGACGGACGACGGTCCGTTCCTGCCGTGGCGGGTGGAGACGACGGCGACGAGCGGGATCTTTGCGGGGGAGATGGGGCGTCGGTACGCCTTCTACAGCGTGGCGCGCGACGCGGCGGGGAACCGGGAACTCCCGCCGGTGTCGGCCCACACCACGACGCGGGTCGGGCTGGCGAACCGGGCGCCGGTGATCGAGCCGGTATCGGAGCAGCGGGTGGCGCCGGGGAGCGAGTTGCGGGTGGCGTTGCGAGCCAGCGATCCGGACGGCGACCCGATCACCTGGCGGTTGCGGCAGGGTCCGGTGGGCTTGACGCTGGACGGTGCGGGCGTGGTGCGGTGGGCGACGGGGCCGGCGCATCGGGGGACGGTTCACGCGGTGGAGGTGGAAGCACGGGATACGGGGGTGCCGCCACTGGCGACCACGAGTGCGTTTCAGGTGGTGGTCGAGGGGGGCAACCGGCCTCCGGTGGCGGGAACGGACGTGTTGAGCCGACCTCCGGGCAAGCCGGGGCGGATGCGGGAGAGCCGACTGCTGGTCAACGATACGGATCCGGACGGGGACACCGTGCATCTGGTCGGCGTTGCGGCGACGAGTGCCGGGGGCGGGACGATCCGGCGCAGCGAGGGATGGATCACCTACACGCCGCCGCCGGGTGAGGATCAGCCGGACGAGTTCACGTACACGATCACGGACGGCGAGGCGGAGGCGACGGGACGGGTGCGGGTGATCGTCGAGGATCCGGACGGCGGATTGAGCCTGAACATTCTCGGGCTGACGGTGGAGGCGGACGGGCGGGTGGCGTTGCGCATGGCGGGTATTCCGGGACGGCAGTACGCGTTGCAGACGGCCAGCAGCCTGCTGGCCCCGGTGTGGCACACGATCGGGGTGCGCACGGCGGATGCGAACGGGCGGTTCACCTTTGTGCATGAAGAGCCGCCTCCGGTGGCGGCGTTTTACCGGGCGATCGAGTACACGCCGGCGCCCGGGCCGGCGGTGCGTGCGCTTCGGTGAGGACGGAATGCCTGGAACCTCAATCTCACGATGAAACTCAATACATGCCTGGTTGGTGGTCTGGCGGTCGTCGGGCTGCTGGGGTTTGGCGCGGCGAAAGGCCGTGCCCAGATGATGTTCTTCGAGGTGGACCGGGCGGTGCCGGATGGCAATCCGGCGGGCCTCGCCGACGTCCGGACCCTCGGCGGGATCGCACCCGGGCTGCCGTTCACGGTGGGGTTATCGATCCGGGGGCGCGACGAGGACGGGATGTTGAGCGGGGACCTGTACGTGACGCTGTCGCATGAGGGGGTGGGTGGGGAAGTGGACGCCATGGTGGTCCTCTTGAACCGGCCGGGGCGGCGCGTTGAGGACGGGGAGGGGTACAAGGACAACGGTCTGGCGGTGACGTTCTCGGCGGATGGCGATTTGCCCGACGTTCACAACTACCGTCTGGTCTTGAACGGAGACCACGGGATTCCGCTGGGCGGCCCATTGACCGGGATGTGGTCGCCAGACGGGCGGAGCACGGATCCGGATGGGGTCCTGGACACCGACCCGCGGGACACGGATCTGGCATCGTTCTTTGCGCTGGAGACCTACGACGGAAAGTGGACGCTGTTCGTGGCGGACCTGATGCCGGGGGGCACTGCGCAGTTGGAATCCTGGAGTCTGACCTTTGTTCCGGAGCCCTCACGGGTCGCACTGATGTTCGGGGCGGGGTTGCTGGTGCTGGCGGGTTTGAGGCGGCGGGGACGCGGGTAGCGTTGGTCCCCCCCATCCACCGCTTGATGACCGCGCCGCTCCGTCGGCGGACCGGGCGGACCGGGGCAGGTCTGCGTCGATGAGGAAACGACCGGGAGTCCTCCGCGTGACAGGGCGTCCACTAGTCCGCACCGGATGCCAGGCTCTTCGTCAGGTGGGAGCGGGCGGAGCGATCGCGCCCGGGGCGTCCCGCAATACCGGACCTTGGGGGGTGATCTCAGCCCAGGTCAGGCGCCAATGGAAAGGCAGGTGGCCGCCTTCGAAGGATTTCCACAGGGCGTCGATTGCGGCATCCGATTCGTCGGCCGGATCGAGCTGGAGGAGGTTCGTCCAAGTGCCGGTATTGAGGTAGTGGTGCGGCGTGTCTTCCCGCGCCCACGATCGGGCCGCATGAGTGTGGCCGCAGACGACGACGCGCTGCGTCTCGCGCGGCAGGCTTTCTGGCAGCCAGGCATCGACCACCGCGCGGTCTGCGGCGGACAATTCGGTGGGATTGAAGAAGGCCGCAACGCTCTTCCGAACCTGCCGCAGCCACCCGCGGAACATCCAGCGACGGGCGCGACCGATCGATCCGGCGGCGGCGGCGAGGGTTCCATGGAGTGCCGGTTCGTCACCCCGGAACAGCGCCGACATCTCCGCTTCGAGGACGGCCTTGGTGACCCCGTCCGGCAGTCCATCCGCGATCAGGCCCGCCATCGCCTGTTCGAACCCCTGCTCGACCTCCCGTCCGCCGGAATCGCTCCCGGTTGACCTGGGTTCCGGAGCCGGTCCAGACGGTTCCTGCGCGCCAAGCACCGTGGGGGGCTGCAGTCGGCGCAGCAGCGACCGCAGGATTTCCGCCTGTATTAGGCGGAACCCGGCGGGTAGATGCCGGCGGAAGAGCGGGGGATCGAGCGCCCACAACAGAGCGAGAGTCGCGTATTCCGGCTTGAGCGCGTCCAGAAACGGAAACCTCCTTCGGCCGGTCCGCGGATCCATCGCCCGCTTGAAGGCATGCAGCGTGGTCAGGACGAACTGGGAACCCGGCGGAAGCGGGATGGAGTCCTCGCCCCGCGTGAGGGCGGCATGGATGCGTCGGGGATCGCAGTCATTGAGCGGGTCCCCGCGATGACCGTGGCCGACGATGACCTCCCACGCTCCCGATCCCGCCCGCCACGGTTCCGCGTCCCGCCAGATGGAGAAGCCGTCGGCCTCGCCGAGCGCGTCGCGCCAGACCTTGTCCGTGTCCGGATGAAACCATTCGAGATCGTGGTTGCCGGGCAGCAGGACGACCTGGCCTCCGCGGTCGATCCACTGGCGCAAGGCCGCGAGCCACGGCTCCATCCAATCGGTCTCCGAGCGCAGGCGCCTCATCAGTTCGCCCGCCAGGCGTGCCGCCGTGGCGAGGTGAAGGCTCAACGGCCGATCCTCGATAAGGAGGAAATCGAAAATGTCTCCGGCCAACACCAGCGCCTCGCCCCGCCTCGCCGCCTCCGCCTGGATCCGGGTGAATTCGGCGAGTGCCGGGCCGGCCGCGAAGTTGCCCAGGCGCTCCGCCGGGGTGAGGTGCAGGTCGCTGAGGAGGACGATGCGGTGGTATTCGGGGATCATAGGGGCGCAACCGGTCCCATCGTCTCGTCCATCGGGCTCAGGGGATCGATGCCCCGGTCCTGGAGGGCCTGCAGGCTTGCCGCGGCGGCGTTGGCGACCAGGGCTTCGCATTCCTCGACCAGCATGGGGTTTGGGTTTTCCGGATCGAAATCCGGAATCTCATTGGCCAGGATCCGGCCACGTTCCCCAGCAGACGGGTCGTCGATGCTTTTCGCTTTGGTCCAGGAGAGGTAGAGAGCGGCGACGGCTGACTGCGGATCCTTCATTGCGAGGGCTCGCGCCAGATCGCGCAGGGCCAGTCCCTGCCCAAACGCATCCTCGAGATCCGCGAGGCCTTTCCATGCCCATGCGCCGAGGACGATCGCGCGGTCGATCTCGCCCGCGGCCGCCGCCGCCCGGGCGAGGTATCCAAGGCTGCCGGCCATTCCGAGGCGACTCTCGATGGCTGCCTGAATGGCGAGGGCTTCCCGATAGCGATTGAACGCCGACCCGGGGTTTCCCTGACGGAGGGTCAGCTTTGCGATGCCTAGGAGCGTGTTGGCCTCTCCGAGCCGGTCCTCGATCTGGCGATAGATGGGCAAGGCCTCGCGGTAGCTCTGCTCGGCGTCCTGGAGCCGGTCCCTGCGCACCTGCAGATCGCCCAGCGCTTGGAGCGTGTTGGCCTCGCCGAGGCGGGCCGCGATCTGGCGATAGATGGCCAAGGCGTCGTGGTAGTGCTGTTCGGCCTCTTGGAGCCGAGCCCTACGCGCCTGCAGGTCACCGAGGGTCCTGAGCGTGTTGGCCTCGCCGAGCCGGGCCTCGATCTGGCGATAGATGGGCAGGGCTTCGCGCAAGTTCTGCTCGGCCTCCTCTAGTCGGTCGTCGCGGAGCTGCAGAGCACCGAGAGCCCTGAGCGTGTTGGCCTCGCCAAGCCGGTCCTCAACCTGGCGATAGATGGGCAAAGCCTCGCAGTAGCTCCGCTCAGACTGCTCGATTAGGTCTCGGTGTGCGTGCAGGTCACCCAACACTTTAAGTGTGTTGGCCTCGCCAAGGCGGTCCTCGAACTGCCGAAAGATCGGCAAGGCTTCGCGATAGCTCAACTCGGCTTCCCAGGGCCGTGCTTTGCGCGCTTGCAGATCGCCCAGTGCCCGGAGCGTGTTGGCCTCACCGAGTCGGGCCTCAATCTGCCGAAAGATGGGCAATGCCTCGCGGTAGCTTTGTTCGGCATCCTTGAGCCGGTCCCCGCGCACCTGCAGATCGCCCAGTGCTTGGAGCGTGTTGGCCTCGCCGAGCCGGAATTCCATTTGCCGGAAGATGGTCAAGGCGTCGAGGTAGGTCTGCTCGGCCTCCTGAAGCCGATCTCTGCGCACCAGCAGATCGCCCAGCGCCTTAAGGGTATTGCCCTCGCCGATGCTGTAATCAATATCGCGAAAGATGATAAGGGCCTTGCGGTAGTTTGATTCGGCTTCGTCCAGCCGCGCCCTGCGCGCTTGGAGGTCACCCAGTCCTCTAAGGGTGTTGGCCTCGCCGAGGCTCTCACCAATCTGGCGAAAGACGATCAGGGACTGGCGGTAGTTCGATGTGGCCTTTTGGAACTGCGCCCTGCGGACTTCTAGGTCACCCAGTGCATGGAGTGCATTGGCTACGCCCATCGGGTTCCCGATCTGTTGGTGGATCGCCAAGGCGTCGAGGTACGTCTGCTCGGCCTCCTGGAGCCGCGACCGACGCATCAGTAGATTGCCCAGCGCTTGGAGCGTGTTGGCCTCGTCAAGCCGGGCCTCGGTCTGCCGACAGATGCGCAAGGCCTCGCGGTAAGACACCTCGGCCTCCTGGAGTTGGTCTCCCTCTGCTTCCAGATCGCCCATCGATCGGATTGCTGCCGGGAGGCGAATCCCGGACCATTGAAGCCATCGTTGAACGGCATCCAAGGCCGCCTGAGCCCTGCCGGCAAACAATTCGATCGTCGCCCAGGCTTCGATGGCGGAGTCCGCTGCCAGCCAGGCACGGCAGGCCATGGCCGTGTTCAGGCCGGCAAATTGAATGAATAGGGCGTTCAGATTCTGCCCATCCTCCCCGGCGGTCCGCAGTGCTATCCCAGTGCGTCGGGGAACTCCTAGGTTCGCAGAATGATGCCCCACCAGCCATCGGGCCAGCGCTTCCGCCGCAGCGATCAGCCGTGCGTCGCGTTGCGGATCCTGGTGGCGGCTCCACTCACGGTGGGCGTACCACTGGAGGGGCGCCGGCAGGCGCAACCGGCGATCGCCGCCCACGACCTGGATCATGCTGTGCCGGCGCAGCAGTGCGACCGCCTCGGCCGCCTCCTCGCCGAAGATGGGAAGCGCCAGCGCCGAGGGTAGTCCCGCGGGAAACACACTCAGCCACCGGAAGACATCGGCGGCCTGCGAGGACGCGGAGGAGAGCGCGTCGTAGGCCAGGTCGAGACTGGCCACGAGACGCTGGGATCGCTGCAGACGTCGTTCGTCGAGCGTGCCGGGAGCGGCCTCGCCCAGCATCTGGTACGCCTCGACCGCGTCCACGCGGTGCTCGCGCACCCTTCGAAGGAGCGAACGGATCGGAAAGCTTCTGCCCGCCTGGCCGGCCACAAGGACGATCGATCGCGGATGGCCGTCCAGGAGCTTCAATAGCTCCTCCAGGTCCGGGGAACGAACCTCGTCGTCGTCGAGCCTTGGCCCGGCGATCGCCAGGAAGACCTCGCGGGCGTGACCGGCCGGCAGGACATCGACGTCGAGGACGTTCTCCGTCACACCGTCCAGGTCCCCCGATTCCCGGCGGCTGGCGAGCAGGCATCGGAGTCCGGGTACTGCGGCGAATGCCTGCGCGAGGAACTGGCGGAGGCGGTGCGGGTCGGCGGCGATGAGGTCCTCGGCGTTGTCGAGAATCCACAACACCCGGAGCTTCCCCATGGCACGAAATAGGGCTGACGGTCCTTCGAGATCCCTGGATTCCGGGAAGAGTTCCGATGCGACCCGGGCGACGATGGCATTCACCGAGGTGAGGGATTGAAGGGAGAGCCACACGGCGCGTTCGACCAGGAGCCCGCCGGATTCCAGGCGTGCGACGGCCGCCCGCGCGAGTTCGCTCTTTCCGATGCCGGGCAGGCCCGTGAGGGTGACGAGGCGGTGGGCGGTCATCCGCCGGATCAGCTCGGCGAGGTCGGCTTCCCGCCCGCGAAAGTACGGGACCGGGTCAGGCGCCGAGAGGACGAAGGCCCGATCCTTCTCGCGTTCGAGGATCTCTTCGAAGCTCTGGCGGAGGCGCTGCTCGAACGAGATGCTTTCGCCACGAAGAGGCCGTGCGTAATACACAGGTGCCGCCCATTGGAGATCGCTCGAGTGCAGGCTGCGCCGGGCGTCGCTCACCGCCTCCTCGAGCGATCGGGCGGTCTTCCTGGCCGCGTCGAAGATGGCGCGCGCGAGGGTGACGCTGCGCTCGGCGTCCACGGGCACATGCGCCGCCACCACCGCCACCACGCGACCGTTCTTGAGCAACTGCGCCGACAGTCCGTCCAGTTCGCGGTTTCGCTCGCCCCCATGGCAGATCCAGAGGAAAGCAACCCGAACCCGGGCGGATCGGAATGCGGCGGCGAAATCGCCTGCCGATACCGGTTCCCCGGAATCGTTGGGATCGCTTCGATTCCCGGGATCATGGAGCCAGACCCTTCCGCCTCCGCGCTGCCCGTGGGCGATGCAGGCCACGACGTCGATGGGGCTGTGCTCGGCGAAGTACGCGCGCAGAGCGGGCAGGGAAGCCCGGCTGCATGGGTCCAGCGCCGTTCCCCCCAGTGCCGTCGCGCCGTCGCGGACGGCGGCACAGTGCGCCTCGAAGACGGCGGCCGGGAGCGGCAGCCCGGAGGACGCGACCGTATTCGCCCACACGGTCCCGAGCTTCGTGCCTGGCTCCCACGACCACGATTCCGCTTCGAGATCGGTGAACGTCCGGACGACGGACGAACCGCCCGCGCGAAAGGCGAAGGCGCCGTCCGAGGCGAGGAGTTCGAAGGGCACGGAGGCAGGATCGAAGGAGAGATCAAGGTCCCCTGGGAACGTGAGGAACAGACGGAGCGGCCGGTGTTCCCGCAGCGCGCGACACCGCAGATTCTCCCACGTCCGCCGGATCTCGGCTTCGCGGGTGGGGAAGAGCCAGTCCGCGAGCCATCGACCGAAGTCGAGCGCCTCTCCCTCGGACCACGCATTCTGGGCGAACCGGGCCTGTGCCTCCTCGAACGTGCCCGTACGGTCGCCGCCCAGGGGAACATCCTTCGGAAGAGCGAGGGACATCACCATCCCGGCGGGACTGGCCAGGGAGTGATCCACGACATGCACGTCGAAGGCGGGACGCAGATCCCCTCCTTCGGCGGCCTCCCGACGGATTCCGGAGAACCGAAGTTCGAGGTCAAGGGGAGTGCGAGGGAGCGGCATCGGGAGGGTCGCGACTATTTCATCTTTCTCAATCCAAGTCCGAGCATGGCCAGTCGACCGGCACCGGGTCTGAACACGCCCTCCCGGGCGACCTTCACCTCCTTGTGTTTGAGAATCTGGCTCACGGCGAGCAGCCAGATGATGGACTCGAAGAACCCGACCAGAGGTGCGAGATACTTGTTGCCCTTGGCAACAAAGACCACGCGTAGAGTTCCCAGTGACTGATCCGCGATGCGTGCCAGCATGATCGCGATCGGTATGACAACCCAAGTGTACCACCAGGAATCGCTTCCTTGAAGCAACGTATCCATATCTCGATTCGTTCAGGTCCGGATGCGTCGGGACACTCGAGTATCCCGGGCGATGCCGGACACCTCGGGGTATTCCCGGCTGTCCGGTCCCGGACGACGGAATGCGGCTGGATTAGGGCATGGCTGTTCCGGTGGCTTCAATGGCATTTGCGCGGATCTCGCGCACGCGGAGGGTCGCGCTTCTCCCTTTCGCCCGGGCGGGTCTGATGCCGGCTTTCGGTGATGCGTGGACGCGCGTCGGGCGGGGTGGGGTGGTGCTACGTTCGACGTTTTTCGCCTCCCGTCCCGGTGATGCCGGTCGGATTGCGCCGCCTTGCGGATCCACGACCTTTCGCTCCCGGATAATGGGTTGATCGCCGGGGCCACTTGAGCGTGGATGAGCGACGCGACCCGGTCCGTTGGGTGTCGGAAGCCGCATCGACTCCTGCGGAATCGAAGACGCTTTGAATCAAGCGCTATGAAGATCACACCGCTTCTCCGGCTGCCTGTCCCCGTGTTCCTGTTGGCCGCCGTGTGCGCCGGACTCTCCGCGGGTGGGGAGGCCCCTGCCCAGACTCCCCGCACCAGGCTGTCACCATTGACCTCGGTGCGCGTGCTGGGGGGGCCGTTCGCGGACGCATTGAAGGCCAACCGGGACTATCTGCTGGCCCTCGATCCGGATCGACTGCTGGCGCCCTTCTTCCGGGAGGCGGGTTTGGAGGCGAAGGCAAGGTCGTACGGGAACTGGGAGAGCGGCGGGTTGGATGGTCACACGGCCGGACATTATCTCTCGGCGCTGGCGACGATGACGGCGTCCGGAGCGGACACGCCCGAAGGCGAACTGCGTCGCCGTTTGGAATCGATGCTCGCCGGGTTGGACCGGTGCCAGCAGGCGTCGGGTGACGGGTATCTGGGCGGGGTTCCGGGCGGACGTGAACTGTGGAGGGACATTGCGGAGGGACGCATCGAGGCCGACGGCTTCGGGCTCAACGGCAAGTGGGTGCCGTGGTACAACCTGCACAAGACCTTCGCCGGCCTGCGCGACGCGTGGGTCATCGCCGGAAATCAAAGAGCGCGCGCCATGCTGGTCCATCTGGGGACCTGGTGTGTGGGGGTTGTTTCCGGACTGACCGGGGAGCAGATGCAGGAGATGCTTCGAGCCGAGCACGGAGGCATGAACGAGGTGCTGGCGGATCTGCACGCCATCACCGGCGAAGAGAGGTTTCTGGAGGCCGCCCGGCGGTTTGGTCATCGGGCGGTACTCGAACCGCTGCAGCGCCATGAGGACCGGCTGACGGGACTGCACGCCAACACGCAGATCCCCAAGGTGACCGGGCTGGCCCGGATCGCCACGCTGAGCGGCGACCCGCGGGGGATGGCGGGCGCCCGGTACTTCTGGGAGAACGTCACCGGGCGGCGGACGGTGGCCTTCGGGGGAAACAGCGTTTCGGAACACTTCAACGACCCTCGGGATTTCCGGGGGATGGTGGAGCACCGCGAGGGTCCGGAAACGTGCAACACCCACAACATGCTCCGGCTGACGGAGCATCTCTTTCAGGCGGAGCCCCGGGCGGCGTATGCGGATTACTACGAGCGGGCTCTTTACAATCACATCCTCGCCTCGATTCATCCGGGAACGCCCGGCTATGTGTATTTCACGCCGATCCGGCCGGCGCATTACCGGGTGTACTCGCAACCGGGACAGGCCTTCTGGTGCTGCGTGGGCACCGGCATGGAGAATCCCGGGCGGTACGGCGCGTTCATCTACGCCGAGTCCGGGGATGACCTCCATGTCAACCTGTTCGTTCCATCGGAACTCACGGTGCCCCGACTGGGTTTGAAGCTGCGGCAGGAGACGACGTTTCCCGACGAGCCGCGCACCCGGCTGGAACTGCGGCTGGAGCAGGCTGCCACGTTCGCGATCCGGATCCGGCACCCGGGATGGGTCGCGGCGGGGGCGTTTCGGGTGCGAATCAATGGGGAGCCCGTCGCGACGAGTTCCGTGCCCTCGTCCTACGCGGAGGTCCGGCGCGAGTGGCGGAACGCGGACCGCATCGACGTGGAGCTGCCCATGCGCACGACCGTGGAACGGCTGCCCGACGGATCGAACTGGGTGGCCCTGCTGCACGGCCCGATCGTGCTGGCCGCACCGTCCGGCACGGAGGATCTGGAGGGATTGCGGGCTGATGACACGCGCATGGGCCATGTCGCGCGAGGGCCGCTGGTTCCTCCGGACCGGGTGCCCGTGCTGGTGGCGGGTCCGGCCGAAGTGCCGCGGCAGGTCCGGCCGGATCCCGCCGCCGGGCCGCTTTGTTTCCGGCTGGAGGGGGCGGTGGAGCCGGCCGTGCCGGGCGGGGTTGCGCTGGTGCCGTTCTTCCGGCTGCACGACGCGCGTTACCAGATGTATTGGGAGGTGCGCAGCCGGGACCGGACGGGCGGGCGGGCGGGCGGGCAATCCGATCCTATGGGCGGACGTTCCGGACATGGCGATGATCCGCGTCGGCGACACGTACTACGGTTCGTCGAAATGGTTCATGCGCCCTCGGGTTCGGCCTCGACGGTGGAACGGGTGGCGCTTGGGCAGGAGACGGTCTTCCTCCGGGTCGAGTGCGATTTTCGGGATCTGGCGGACCGGGCGCGGTTTTTCTACAGCCTGGACGGCGAGACCTGGACCGCCATCGGGGAGGAACTGCGGATGCGCTACACCATACCGCACTTCATGGGGTACCGCTTCGGGCTGTTCAACTACGCGACCCGGACACGGGGCGGATACGCGGACTTCGACTTCTTTCGCGTGGGCGACACGATCGCTGGAGCCGGGGGACCTGCGGATTCCCGATGAGCCGGGACAGGACGGGCATGGCGGCTCCGTGCACCCCGGAGTTCTCGGGAGAAGTGCGGGCATCGCGAGCCGTGGCATCGGTGGGCGGAGTTCCACGAGGCCGCAACCGTGGGGTGTTTTGGGGTGTGGACTCGTGGAGCTCGTCCTGGCGATCGGCTGCCACCTCATCCGCATGCCGGGATGCGCCGATGGTGGCTCGTTCCGGGGCTTTTGGCTTGGGCGGCGGGGAGGAAGGACGGAGGGTGGCGGCGTGGCGATGCTTCGAATGGCCTGCGCGGCGATGGCGACGCGGTTCGAACTGGTGCTGCACGGCCCGGAGTGCCGGCGGCTGCGGGCGCTGGGCGAGGAGGCGGTGGGGGAGATCGAACGGATCGAGGCGGCGCGACGGTGTGTGGGCTGGGACGGGATCGATCTGGATCCGGACCGGCACACGATCGGGTTTCGCGGAATGGTGGTGGAAGCGGGGGGCGGGGTCAGATTTCCGAATATGACCCTTGGGGCGTGACCCCGGTGGGGGCCTCCCAGACCTCGGGAAAGCCACGGCATTGCGCTCCTCCCTGCTCTCCCGTGGGATGGTGGTGAGACCGACAGTTCGACCGGTGCCGTGCTCCCCGCTCAAAGCCACCCTGGAATGGGGACGTCCGCGGTCCTCATCAGCCGGGGCCGCTCCTGCCACGAACTGGGGCACGGTCAGCGGCAGCAAGTGCCCTGCCCACGCGTGCGACGGCCTTGAATGGGGTCCTCATCTCGTGCTCCCAGATGCGCACCACGCGCCACCCAGCCCCGCGCAGGGTCCTTGTGACAAGGCGATCCCTGGCCCGGTTTGCCAGGAGCTTGCGCTCCCGGAACAGGTGAAGGAATGTTCGCCGCGCCGATCGAGGGTGCGACGGAGGAGGGTGACGACGGCGGGAATGGGGCGTCATCGGCGGCGGGGTGGGCGAAACACTCCCGGTGTCGGAGTTTCCTGGAGCCGACGGGCCGTGTCGTGAGGGCCCGGGGTTTGCCTTGGGCTATTCGAGGGTAAGCCAGGCGACGACCGGGAAGTGGTCGCTGGGGTAGCGGCCGTTTCTCTCGAAGGTGACGATTTCGGCGGCGCGGACGCGGGCCTGGCCGCGGAGGAGGATCCAGTCGATGCGCTGACCGTCCTGGCGGGCGGGGCGGAAGCCGTTGAAGGTGTTGAAGGTGGGGTTGATGCGTTCGGCGGCGAGTTCCCAGGTGTCCCGGAAGTAATCGTCGCCGGCCAGGATGTCGAAGGTGCGGTTGGCGCGGGCAGGGGCGTTGAAGTCGCCGACCAGCAGGATGGGGAGCTGGGTGTTGAGGGCTTCGATGCGGCGTCGGACGAGTTCGGCGGATTTTTCGCGGGCGGGCTGGAGGGCGTGGTCGAAGTGGGTGTTCCAGAAGTAGAACTCACGGCCTGTGGTGCGGTCCTTGAAGCGCACCCAGGTGACCATGCGGCGATTGGTGTTGCCCCAGGTGCTGGAGGCGATGACTTCGGGGGTGTCGGAGAGCCAGAAGTGGTCGTATTCGAGGGGGTCGAACCGGTCGGCCCGATAGTACACCGCCATGAACTCGCCGCGGCTGCCGCCGTCGCGGCCAAGTCCGATCCAGTGGTAGGCGGGGAGGTCGGCGGCGAGGTCGTTGAGCTGGCGATAGACGCCCTCCTGGGTGCCGATGAGGTCGGGGCGGTACTGGTCGAGGAGCTCCTTCATCAGGGGGCGGCGGTCGGGCCAGGCGTTGGCGCCTTCCCAACTGGCGTAGCGAAGGTTGTAGGCCATCACGGTGAGTTCGGCGGCCCGGGGGGCGGGGGCGGCGAGGAGGCCGATGGCGAGCAGGAAGGCGGCGGCGAGTTGGACGAGGGTTGGGCGTGGCGTGTGGCGGTCCGGGAGGGACGAGGGCCTGGCGAAACGGGGGGGGGAGGACAGGGACTCGTGCATGGGGGGAGGGTGGGCCGGGATGGGAAGGGGATTCAAGGGATACGGAACGTTTTTCGGGCGAAGGCCTCGGGATCGGAGCCGGGCGGGCGGCGGAGGAGGGTGTAGGTGTTCGTTTGCGAGAGGCTTTCGCCGGGGCCAATGCGGCGGAGGGGCCCGAGCATTTCGAGCTCGATGTAGGTCTTCGGGTCCGGGTTGGTGTAGATCTCCGCGCTGCTGTCGTGGTCGGGGTAGGAGGCGCCGCGCAGTCGAGGGCTTTCGATCAGCAGGGCCTGGTCGGTGCCGACCCACAGGAGGCGGTCGGTATCGAGACCGATCTTGGTGGAGCGCCGGGGATCCCGGGTGAGGGAAAGCAGGCCACGTTCCACGGCAAGGTCGGACGGGAGAGCCTCGCCGGACTGGCGGTTATAGCCTTCGGGAAAGAGGGAGCGTTCGGGAATCGGTGCGAAGACGGCCACGGGGTGTCGGAGTTGGGTGACGATCCAGACGCTGACGGTGACGGGGGGGCCCTCGACCTTCTCGAAGGTGGTGCGGACGGTCATGGAAGGGGCGCCGGAAGGGAGATGGATCTCGCGTTGGATGCGGATGCCGTAGTGGGGATCGACGGGCGAGGTCATGATCACGGTGTCGCGGCGGACGGACAGGGTGACCGGCATGGCATCGAAGGCGGCCGGGGGCGGCCAGGCGCGCGGGGTGAGGCGGGGCCAGTCGGATTGAGGTGCGGGCCAGGCCTTGTCGCCGCCGAAATTGCGCCACTCGGTGGAGTCGGGGTCGGGAGGATGGCCGTGGAGGGCGGGGTCTTCCCAGAAGGGGCTATTCTCGCCGGCCCAGCGGAACTGCTGGATGCGGCCGATATCGGGCACCACCAAGGCTTCGACGCGGCCGTTGGAGAGGGTGAAGCAGCGGTCCCAGCCGGCATAGGGGCCGACCTGGATCTGGAGCGGGGCGACCGAAGGGTTGGTGGCGGCGAGGGCCGCCGGAGTGGCGGGGGGCCTGGGGGCGGGGCGAACTGCGCGGGAGAGCTGTTCGGCTCCCTTGGGCTGGGCGGAAGAGGTCGGGGTGGTGGGAATGGCGAGTACGACCAGGAGGGCGAGGAGAGGATGAATGAGGCGGAGCGGGGCGGTTGAGGCGGCCGCGTGGCCGGGCGGGTTGGGGCGGCGGAGGGTGGGGTGGGAGGCGCCTGGGTTCATGGGGGCGGGCGGGAGGGGAGGAGAGCATCGAGGCCGATTTCGCGTAGGAGGAGACGGACGAGGAGCGGGGTGAAGTCCGAGGTGGAGCGGACGTTGCGAAGGACTTCGTTGGTGAGGCCGAGTTCCAGTTGGCGCTGGAACGGGGGGAATCCGAGGTTGGCGATACGGCCGCGATCGGCGGCGAGGTGGAGGGTTTCGATGCCGGTGTGGCGGAAGCCGGGGGGGGCGAGGAGGAGGGCGTCGAGGAGGGAGGCGCGTTCCTGAACGGCGCGGACGACTTCGTGGAGGTTGGTGCGACCGTCGGCGGAGCGGACGAGGCTGATTTCGGCGAGGTGGAGGTGGGCGGACTTGAGGCGGATTTCGCGGCGGCTGAGGGCCTGGCCGTCGAGTTCGAGACGGATGCTGGGGGCATCGAGGAGGAGACCGCCGCCAAAGGCGGGGGCGTTGGAGATGCGCAGATCGGTGAGGGTGACGGTGCCCTGGAGGAAGGCGGTGTGGAGTCCGGCGAGGCGGGTGTCGAGACCGGTGACCGTGCGGAGGCGGTGGGCGAGCCAGGGCCGGAGGAAGATGTCCTTGGCCAGCACCACTCCGACCACGAGGACGACGAGAGCGAAGAGGAGGCGTCCGAACCAGCGGGAGAAGAACCGGATCACGCGGGCGGGGCGGGTTTAGGCGACGGTGATGTCTTCGGGGCGGACATCGAGGCATTCGTCCTGGTCTTCCCAGACGACGGCGGGGAAGGGGTCGAGGAGTTTGGAGAGGTGGGTGCGGACGATGCGGGCGAGGAGTTTTTCGGCGCGGGTGGCCGCTTCATCGAGGGCATGGTCGTAGTTGCCGCTCTGTTTGCGTTGCCGATCGTCCCAATGGGCGACGTCGTGGATCTCGGAATAGTCGGCGGCCCATTTCCGGAAGGCGTTCTGGAGCTGGGCGGGGAGGTCGTCGAAGGGGACGGCGGTCACTCCGCAGTGCAGGCAGAGCAGGCCGGATTCGACGACGTCGCGGGTGAAAAGGGGAAGGAGGGGGGCACGGCAGCATTCGGCTTCGCGGTAGTCGGCCGGGGCATTGGCGAGGCGTTTGAGCCAGACCTGGCGATCATGTCCGATCTGGGCGGCGAGGCGATAGGCGCCCACGAGCGGGTGGGACATGCGCCAGACCCGGCCGCGGAGCTGGCCGAGGGTTTGGGCCATCCATCGGGCGAGGGTGAGGTCGTCGAATTCCCGGAAGATGCTCCCGTACTCCTCCCACAATTGATCAACGGGCGATTCCTTGGCCTCAGACATGGGGCGAGACTGGAAGGGAGGGCGTCGTTTGTCCAACCGGGGTTTGGGGGAGGGGAAGACTGAAGACTGAAACCTGAGACCTGAAGCCTGAAGCCTGAAGACTGAAGACTGAAGACTGAAGACTGAAGACTGAACGGTGAATCGTGGCGGTGCAGCCCGGAGTTGTGGGTGAGGAGGCAGCGAATCAGAGGGACGCGCGGTGCGAGGCCTCAACCCAACGCGCCATGCTGTTGCGGCCTCGTGGAACTCGGCCCTCCGAAGCGACGCTTTGTGGATTTCGCACCTCTCCCCACCATTCGGGGATGCACGGGAATCGTGGGGGTGGGGTCAGGCGGGGGGGGTGAAGATGAGGGAGGCGAGGTTGCCCCAGAAGCCGAGCGAATTGCTCATGACGCAGGGGGGGGTGAGGGGGCGGGGGGTGGCGAGGACGAGGTTCAGTTCGAGAGCGGTGTCCGGGTGGGGACAGGCGGCGATGGGTGGGGCGAGGCGATGGCGGAGGGATTGCACGGCGAGGACGGCTTCGAGGGCGGCGGCGGCTCCGAAGCAATGGCCTGTGACCGGCTTGGTCGAGGTGACGGACGGGGGGCGGGAGGCGGAATGGAAGAGATGGCGGAGGGCGGCGGCTTCGGCGGCGTCGTTGACGGCGGTCCCGGTTCCATGGGCGTTGACGTGGCCGACCTGGCTGGGGGAGAGGCCGGCGCGGAGGAGGGCGGTTTCCATGACCCGGGCGAGCCCGGCACCGTCGGGCCGGGTGGCGACGCGATTGTGGCATTCGGCGCCGAGGGCGAATCCGGCAAGCCGGGCCAGGGGGGGGAGGCCGCGGCGCCGGGCCTGTGCGGCGGTTTCGAGGACGAGAAAGGCGGCGCCTTCACCGGGGGTTGTGCCGTTGCGGGTCCGGTCGAAAGGGCGGCAGGCGAGACGGGGGTCGGGGTGGCTGCCGAGAATGCCGGCTGCGGCGAAGGCTTCGAGGGTGGGTCCGGTCAAGGGGGCCTCGGCGCCCCCGACGAGGACGGCGTCCGCCTGGTCGGTGAGGAGCAGGGATGCGCCGGTGACGATGGCGTGGGCGGCGGAGGCGCAGGTGGCGGAGAGGGTGAGGCAGGGGCCGGCGAAGCGAAAAGCGAGGGAGAGGGCGCCGCTCAGCGAGGCGATGGCGGAGTGGGCCGACTGGGAAGGGCGGACGCGCGGGGGCGGCGGTTGGGACCAGAGTTCGACGGGGCCGCGGGAGTTCCCGACCGCCACGGCGACGCGGGAGGAATGCAGTTCGGAGAGGCGGGCCTGGCGGCTGGCGGCCTCGGCGGCGGCGAGGGCGAACTGAGCGGAACGGTCGAGGCGCCGGGCCTGCGGGAACGCGGGGGGGATGGGGGGGTCAGGGGCGCGGCAGAGGGCACGCGGCTGGCCGGCAAGAGGCACGGACACGGCCGGGGAGCGTGCCTGAAGGGCCGTCCGGAAGAGTTCCTCCGGGGTGGTGCCGGCGGCGCACCAGACGCCGAGTCCGGTCACGACGAGGTCGGCGGGGGCCATGGGGGGAGGAGGGAAACCCGGAGTCGGGCCGGAAGTGGGGTGGTCGGGCTGGCGTCCGGCCAGGTGTCGCGGGGGAGGGACGGTTCAGGCGGCGCGGGGGGCGGAGCGTTCGCGGTATTCGTCGAGGAGGCTTTGGAAGACCAGGAGGCCGTCGTCGTTGCCAAGGATGGTTTCGCAGGCCCGCTCGGGGTGGGGCATGAGCCCGGCGACATTGCGGGTGGCGTTGCAGATGCCGGCGATGTGCCGGAGGGAGCCATTGGGGTTGGCGCGTTCGGACGGGGTGCCGGCGGGGTCGGCGTAGCGCCACAGGACCTGGTCGCCGGCTTCGAGGGCATCGAGGGTGGGTTCGTCGGCGAAGTAGCAGCCTTCGCCGTGGGCGATGGGGAGACGGAGCGTCTTGCCTTCGGGGATGGCGCGGGTGAAGGGGGATCGGCGGGTGACGGTCTGGAGGAAGATGTTTTCGCAGCGGAACTGGAGGGAGCGATTGCGAATGAGGGCGCCGGGAAGGAGGCCGGCCTCGCAAAGGACCTGGAAGCCGTTGCAGATGCCGAGGACGATTCCGCCCCGGCCGGCGTGTTCACGGACGGCGCCCATGACGGGGCTGAACCGGGCGATCGCGCCGCAGCGGAGGTAGTCACCGTAGCTGAAGCCGCCGGGGACGATGACGGCGTCGGCGCCGCGGAGGTCCGTCTCCTTGTGCCAGACGAGGTCGGCTTCCGCGCCGAGGGCATGGCGGAGGGCGTGGACGGCGTCCTGATCGCAATTGGAGGCGGGGAACTGGAGAACGGCGAAGCGCATCGGGGGGTTGTCAGTCCACGATGTCGAGGCGGTAGTCCTCGATGATGGGGTTGCTGAGGAACCGGTGGCTGGCCTCGTCGAGGGCGCGACGGGCGGCGTCGGGGTCGGTGTCGGGGGCGAGTTCGACCTCGATGTACTTGCCGACGTGGACGGCCTCGATGCCGGAGTAGCCGAGGTGAGCGAGGGCGTTGAGCACCGTCTTTCCCTGGGGATCGAGGACGGCTTTTTTGGGGGTGATGATGATCCTGGCCTTCATGGGGAAGACACGTGGAGGAGACTGTGGCGGCGGCGGGGAGTCGGAGGCGAGGCGATTCTTGGGGATGCCGGGCCATGCCCGTGCCTCCCGGCGTTGTGGGGAGGGGTGCGAACTTCGCGAAGCGGCGCTTTGGAGTGCCGGGTTCCACGAGGCTGCAACGGTGTGGAGCGTTGGGTTGAGGATTCGCGGAGCTCGTCCCTCCGATTCGCTCCGTTCAACGAGCCGGCGACTGGCCGAGGGGCGGGACTGACCAGGAATTGGTCTGGCGAGAGCAACAGGGGTGGGTTGCAGGTCGGGGAAGGGCGATGGGAGGGTTCATGCCAGAAGGGCTGTTGTGAATGTATTGCTGGTGTACCCGCCGAACCCGGAAACGTTTTGGAGCTTTCAACATGTGCTGCATCTGGTGGCGAAACGTTCCTCGTATCCTCCCCTCGGGTTGCTGACGGTGGCCGCGCTGTTGCCGCGGAAATGGGTCCTGCGACTGGTGGACGCGAATGTAAGGGCCCTTCGGGACGAGGACATTTTGTGGGCGGACTACGTGTTGATCAGCGGGATGATCGTTCATCGGGCCGCGGTGAGGGAGATCGCGGTGCGGTGCCGGGACCTGGGACGGCCGGCGATCGGTGGCGGGCCGTTGTTCGCCCCGGGTTCGGGGACGATTCCCGAAATTCCTCATGTGGTGGTGGGGGAGGCGGAGGAGGTGATGGCGTCGGTCGTCGCCGATATGGAACAGGGGGCCGTTCGTCCGGAGTATCGGGCAGGCGGGCGTCCGGATTTGTCGCGGGTTCCCATTCCGAGGTGGGACCTGATCGACTTCCGGGACTACGTGACCATGGCGGTCCAGTTTTCCCGCGGCTGCCCGTTCGACTGCGAGTTCTGCGACATTGTGGCGATGAGCGGCCGGGTGCCGCGGACGAAGTCGGCCGGGCAGTTCGTGGCCGAGTTGGAGGCGCTGCGGGTGCGGGGCTGGAAGGACATGGTGTTTGTGGTGGATGACAACTTCATCGGGAACCGGCGCCGCACCCGGGAGTTGTTGGGGGCGATGATCGCGTGGCGGGAGCGGACGGGGACGGCGATGGGATTTCTGACGGAGGCTTCGGTGAACCTGGCGGATGATCCCGAGTTATGCGCGTCGATGGTGGGGGCGGGGTTTCGGAAGGTGTTCGTGGGGATCGAGACGCCCTCGGTGGAAGGGTTGCAGGAGTGCCAGAAGGTGCAGAACCAACGGCGCGACCTGGTGGCGGCCGTCCAGAGTCTCCAACGTGCGGGTCTGGAGGTGATGGGCGGGTTCATCGTGGGCTTCGACAGCGACCCGGTGGACATTTTCCGCCGGCAGTTCGAGTTCATCCAGCGGTCGGGGGTGGTGACGGCGATGGTGGGTCTGTTGACGGCCCTGCCGCAGACGCGGCTGTACCAGAGGCTGCTGCGGGAGGGACGGATCGAGACGGAGAGTTCGGGGAACAACACCGGTCTGGCGCTGAACTTCACTCCGCGTCTCAACCGGGAGTTTCTCCAATCGGGATACCGGGAATTGATGCGGCGCCTGTACGAGCCCCGGGAGTATTACCGCAGAATCCGCACCTTCCTGAAGCATCACCGTCCGTCGGCGGCACCGATGCGCCTGTCGGTCCGCGAGGTGACGGCATTTCTGAAGTCGCTCTGGCTTCTGGGCCTCCGGCATCGGGGGCGGCGTTCCTACTGGCGCCTGATGGGGACGGCGCTGCTGCGGCATCCGCGTCAGTTCCGGATGGCCATGGAGATGGCGATCCTGGGTCATCATTTCCGCTGCGTGTCGGCGGGGCTTCAGGGGCCGGCCGGTTCGGAGGATGCTCCTCTCGCAAGCCTGTAGGTGGGGTCGTTCGGAGGTATGGGTCCTGACGGGCGCGATTCCAGGGGGTGCGATGGATGGGGGACTCGCGGAGTTCGTCCCTCCGGGGGGAAGTCAGGGCCGGGGAGGGGGTGGGTCGGGGTTGGGGTCAAGGTTGGGATCGGGAGGGGGATCCGGCGGGGGTTTGGGGGCGGGGTCGTCGCCGAGGCCGAAGAGGCCGCGGAGGACCTTCATGGGCTGGAGGGGGAGGAGGAGGAGCTTGGGGATGTAGAGGGGTTCGCTTTCGATTTCGGCAAGGGTGCCGGTGACGCGGAACTCGAGGAGCTTGGTGAGGGGACGGAGGACGAGTCCGAAGATGGGGCCGATGCCGATGATGTCGGTGAGGATCTGGCCTTCGACGCGGGCGTCGATGCGCTGGTCGAAGTCGATGGTGCCGCGGTAGAGGAGCTTGGCGGGGGGGCAGTTGATGACGAGGTCGCGGGTGAGGATGACGCTGTTGGTGAGGGTGAAGGTGGAGGAGGCGCGTTCGGCGCGGTTGTTGCCGAGGCCTGGGACGACGGAATTGAGGACGGGGCTGAGGAAGCCGAAGATGGGGACGTTCCAGAGGAGACCATTGCGGAGGTCGGCCTGGCCGCTGCCGTTCCAGGAGTGGAGATCGGCGGTGCGGGCGGAGTGGATGTCGAGGACGAGGTCGAAGGCGCCTTCGGCGAGGTTGGTGCGTCCGGGGGTGGCTTCGCGGAGGAGATCGGCGAGGGAGGCGTCGCGGACGCGGGCTTCGAAGCGGTAGCCGGTGTCGTCGGGCTGGCGGAGATCGAAGGCGGCATGCCCTTCGAGGGTGCCGCGGTAGAAGGAGGCGTGGAGGTTGGTGAGGAGGAGATCGGGGCCTTTCCAGAGGAGACGGGTATCGAGGCGGTCGGCGGAGAGCCGCCAGAAGCGGAAGGGCCCGCCGGAGATGTGGAAATCGAGGTCGGCGGAATCGATGTCCTGGGTGCGGAGGGAGCCCTGGACGCGGACGGTGGGGGGGGTGTCGAAGCGGTAGGGGGCGATGCGTTCGGGGAGGGTGGGGCCGATGGCGGCGGCGAGGACGGCGGGATCCAGGGTGGAGATGGCGTTGGTGAGGGTGAGGAGATCGTCGCTGAAATCGTAGCGGACGCCTTCGGCACGGGCTTCGCCGGCGTCGCGGAGGAGGCGGGCGGGGGCGGCGACGAGGACGGCGTTGGTGTAGTGGACGCTGGCGTCGAGGCGGTCGAAGCGCTGGTTGCGGAAGGTGAAGGGGGGGAGGGTGAGGGAGCCGAGGATGGCCTGGCGGGTGCCTTCGGACCAGGGGCCCCAGACGGAGAGGTCGGCTTCGACGGGGCGATCGAACTGGAAGAGGTCGAGGATGTCGGCGGTGTGTTCGCCGAGGATGGGCTTGAGGACGGGGGGATGAACGGGGCCGCGGGCGTCCACGCGGTATTCCTGGGAATCCTCGTGGTAGGCGACGGCGATTTCCTGGCGGCCTTCGGGGCGTTCGGTGCGGAGATCGGGGAGGCGCCACCAGGCACCGTCGTAGGAGAGGGAGGAGGCGGCCTTGAGGAAGGGGATTCCCTTGAAGGAACCGGGGCCGACTTCGAAGCGGCCGTCGAGGCGGAGGGTGGGTTTGACGGCGCCGTCCCAATCGGGCCGGGGTTGGGACCAGGGTTCGAGCCGGGCCTGGGCGCGGGCGTGGACGGTGGGGGGGTCCTGCCACTGGTAGCGCTGGAAGTTGGTGCGGCTGCGTTCGCCGAGGAGGCCGTCGATGGCGTGGAGATCGAAGGTGGTGCGGGCTTCGGCGGAGGCGAGGCGGGCGGGGACGTCGAGGCGGGCGGAGAGCTGGACGTCACCGCGATGGAGGGCGGCTTCGAGGTGGGGGACGAGGAGGAGCGGGGGTTGCCAGTCGAGTCGGGTTTGGAGGCGGTCGAGATCGAGGCGTGGCGAGCGGAGTTGGGCGAGGCTGAGGTCGAGTTGGCCGTGGTAGGGCCAGAGGTGGGACCACCAGGCGAGGTCGGGGGGGGGCTCGCCGGGGTCGGGGCGGTGCTGGAGGCGGCCTTCGATCCGGGTGGGTCCGAGGGTACCCGGGGCGCCGTTGAGGGAGGCGAGTTCGAGGCGGAGATCGAGGTGTTCGGGGGGGCGTGGGGCGGCGGGGTGACGGGCGGTGAGATCGAGGACGGCGCGGGTGCCGGCAAGGCGGTCCAGATGGGCGGGACCTGCCTCGATGGCGGCGGCCTCGGCGTGGACATGGGAGAGGAGAGGCAGTTCGGGGAAGGGAGTGGGAGCGGTGTGGGCAGGGGTGCCGGGGTGGGGTGGGAGGAGCGTGTGTTCGCCGCGGGCGACGAGCTGGCGGGCGCGGGCGACGGGGAGGAAGAGGTGTTCGACCGAGGCGGTCCAATGGGCGTTGGTGGGGAGGGCCGGGCGGGGAGGGCCGGAGGAATCGAGCCGGGCGGCGAGGCCGGTCCAACCGCCGTGGGGGGATTGGAGTTCATCGATGTCGAGGGTGACCGAGGAAGTGGCGGGGCGTTCGGGATCCGGAGGCGGCTGGACGCGGAGACCGAGCCGGAACTGGCGGACCTCGCCGTGAGGGGTGAGGAGGGCGGGGGCGTGGAGGTAGGCGTCGGCGCGGAAGTCCCAGGGTTGGCGTCCGTCGAGGGCGACGTTGAGTTCGAGGCGGGGCGGGGTGGGGGCGGACCAGAGGGTGAGTTCGTCGATGAGGGAGCGGAGGGCGAGGGTGCGTTGAAGGAGGGCGTCGGGATCGTCGGGGGTGGGCGGGCGGGGCTGGCGGAGCGCGGCGGCGTGGGTGAGATGGGCGCGCAGTTCGAGGTGGAGTCCGAGGGATTGGGCGGAGAAGCGGCTGATCTCCCAGGCATCGTTGGGGAGGAAGCGGAGATCGGCATGGATCCGCTCGACGGTGAGGTGGCGTGGGGGATGGTTGGAGAGGGGGAGGGGGATGACGAGGGTGCCGTGGCGGATGACGAGTCCGCGGACGACGCCGCGGTGGCGCCAGGGGGGCGGGGCGAGGTTGAGATCGGCTTCGTCGAGGGTGAGGCGGGGACCGTCGGGGCCGAGCCAGGCGACGCGCAGGTTTTCGGCGACGAGGCCGCGGAACCAGTGGAAGCGCAGGGAACCGAATTCGGCGGTGACGCCGTGCTGGGCGAGGGCTTCCTCGATGGGCTTGCGAAGGAAGCCGGGGATGCCGGCGAGGCGCAGCCATGTCATGAGGGCGAGCAGGAGGAGGATGCCGGCGAGGGCGGCGATGCGGGTGGCGCGGAGGAGGCGCCGGCCGCGGGTCTGTCCCGGCGGCGGGGTGCTGGGTTCGGGTTCGGGGTCGGGATCCATCGGATCAGGGGGCATTGCGGCCGGCCTCGGTGAAGCCGATTTCGGCCCAGAGCCGGTCGAAGACGGGGCCGGGGAGTTCGAAGGTCAGGCGGGCACCGTCGGGGGCGGTGAAGGCGGCATAGCGATGGCCGGAGGCGCTGGTTTTGCCGAAGGCGAGGTGGAGGGGGTTGAGGGGCGCGGGGGCCCGGAACTCGAGGGTGACCTGGGGTCCGGAGGTGGTGCCGAAGAGGTGGGCGCGGGCATCGCCGAGTTCGACCCAGCGGAGGGCGCGGGACTGGCCGAGTTCGAAGAGGGCTTCCTCGAGGGCGAAGGGGTTGATGGTATTGCGCCAGCCTGGGGACGGGAGGTAGTCGTTTTCGGCGACGCGACGGATGGACCAGTCGAGGCCGTCGTTGCGGACGGCGATGGAGGCGACCTGGGCGGGGTCGAAGCGCCAGAGGGAGCGGTCGCGCCAGCGCCAGGCGACGGTGGGGAGTTCCTCGGCATCGGCGGGATTGAGGGCATAGACTGAGTCCTCGCCGGGGACGCGGGCGAAGACGCGGTTGTCGCGGAGGAACCCGGTTTCCAGGATGGCGAGGGGGGAATTGGTGTCGCCGGGTTGGGCATGGAGGGAGAGGCGGGCGGTGGGCGGGGCGAGTCCGTAGGTGGGGAGGTCGAGGTCGGTGACGACCTCCTTGGCGATGTCGAGGAATTCGAGGCGGACAAGGTTGAGGAGGAGGCGCTGGACGAGCTGGGAATCGGCGGGGACATCGGAGGGCCAGAGGCGCCAGGCGCCGGACTGGCGGACGAGGCGGAAGGGATCGGGGGTTTCGACGACGAGTTCGGCGACGTTGGCGGGGTCGAAGCGGAGGATGCGGCGGTCGAGGAGATCCTTGTAGGAGAGGCGGAGGAGATCGAGGGTTTCGGCGGGGACGACGAGGAGATCCTCCTCATCGGCACGTTGGGCGAGGATGGAACCGTCCGGGGCGGAGGGGGCACCGAGGGCGAGGGAGAAGACCTCGCGGGGGCCTTGGAGAAGGGAGAGGACGAGGCGCGGGGGCTGGAGGCCGGCGGCCTCCGGGGCGGGGCTGGCGGCGGGGGGGAGGAAACGGCGGATCTGGGTGGTTTGGAGGCGGCCGAGGAGGTGATGGACCCGGTCGGAATCGGCGCGGGCGGGGCGTGGTTCGGCGATTTCCCAATTCCGGTTGGTGGCGGGTCGGACGAGGGTGAAGGCGGCGGCGGGACCGGCGACGCGGATGCGGTCGAAGCGGAGCTGGGCGAGGGGGAGGAGGGTGGTGTCGCGCCATGCTTCCGGGCTGGCGGGGAGGCCATCGAGGAGGGAGGCCGGGGCGGTGAAGATGCCGGGTTGACCGGAGACCTGGAAGAAGACGTGGCTGCCGGTGACGTTGCGGACGCCGAAGAGGAGGTCGAGGCGGGATTCGGGGCCGGAGGCGGTGAGTTGGAGGATGGGCGGGTTGAGTCCGAATTCGGCGGTGATCTGGGGGTTGGCACGGAGTTCGGCGATGCTGAGGACGGAGCGGCCGGAGAGTTCGGCGATGCGGCGGAGGAGGTCGTCGATGAGGTGGCCCTGGGCGGGGCGGCGGGTGGGTCCGGCGATTTCCCAGCGGGCGGCGGGTTTTTCGAGGTGGACGATGTTGGAGGCGGAGCGGATTTCGAGGGAGGTGACGGAGGCCGGGGCGAAGGCGGGGACGATGCGGGGGACGGCGGCGGCGCGGAGATGGGCGAGGCGGGCGGGACGTTCGAGGAGGAGGATGAACAGGGCGAGGGCGGCGGCGATGGCGAGGAGCCGGAGGGTGTTGCGCCAGTTCATGCGGGGAGGGGTGGTCGGGTGAGGGGTGTCAATGGCGGCGCCACCAGACGAGGAAGCCGAAGGCGAGGGCGCCGCCCGGGAGGGCGACCAGGAGGAGGAGACGGATCATGTGTTGTTCGGCCGGGGTCATGACGACCTGGTAGGTGCGGATGGGGGCGGGCTGGATGCCGCCGAGGAGATGGGAACGATCGAGGAGCCAGTTGATGGCGGAGGTGGCGAAGTGTCGGTTTCCGCCGACGAACTGGATGAGCTGGTTGGCGAGGAAGCTGGATTCGCCGACCACGACGATGCGGGTGGTGCCGAGGCTGGCGGCGACGCCGGGGAGGGCGCCGCGTTCGACGGCGACGGCGAGGGGGATTTCACCCTGGGGATCGTCGGGTCCGAAGCGGTGGGCGCCGCCGACGAAGGTGGAGACGGCGACGCCATTGCTGCCGGTGCGGAGGAGGGGTTCGATGCGGGCGGGGGCGCCGAGGATGTTGGGGAGGCGGCGGGCCTGGACGGCCCGGGGGAGGAGGAGGTAGAGGCGGGAGCCGCCGAGGGGCCGGGTGACGGGGTGATTGCCGAAGCGGGTGACGATGAGGATGGCGCGGTCGGAGTTTTCGGCATCGAGGACGAGGGTGTCGGCGACATCGACGCCCCAGTCGGCGAGGAGGCGTTCGAGTCCGGTGTGGGAACGGTGTTGGAAGAGGACCAGGAGGCGTCCGCCGCGGCGCAGGTAGCGGTCGATGGCGGACAGTTCGCCGGGGGTGAGAGGATCCTGGGGGCCGGCGATGACGAGGAGTTCGCATTCGGCGGGGACATCGTCCCGGCCGGCGAGGCTGAGGCCGGCGACATCGATGTGGTCCTCTTCGAGGAGGGAGGCGAGGTGGCGGTAGCCGGTCTGGGGGGCGTCGCTGCGGAAGTCGTGTTCGCGATGGCCTTCGAGGAAGAAGACGCGGCGGCGGGAGCCTTCGCAGACGGCGTTGATGGCGGAGGTGAAGAGGAGTTCGCCCTTGAAGGCGACGGGGTGCGCCTCGGGTTCGCCGCGGATGAGGGCGGCGGTGTCGTAGTCGCGGAGGTCGCGGGCGGGGACGACCTTGGAACGGCCACCGGACTCGAAGAGGACGAGGGCGGGGTCATTTTCGTCGAGGGTGAAGGGGACGCGGAGGCGGAAGGCCTGGGCGGCGGCCGGGTTGGTGGTGAAGTCGATTTCCTCGATGGTGAGGCGCGGGGAGGCGGCGGCGTATTCGCGGAGGAGGGCGCGGACGCTGGGGTAGACGGGGTGTTGGCGGTCGAAGAAGACGGTGATGCGGATGTGGTTGGTGAGACCTTCGAGGGCGCCGCGGGTGAGCGGGGAGAGGCGGTGATCGCCGGCGGCGCCGAAGTACCAGCGTGGGGCGTAGTGGTGGGCGAGGTAGTTCGCCATGAAGGCGAGGGCGAGGACGGAGGCGGTGGCGAGGAGGACGCTGCCGCCGATGGCGAGGCGGCGCCAGGGGGAGAAGCTGGGTTCGGAGGGGGGCGGGGGGGGATGCATGGGGTCAGCGCCAGCGACGGCCTTCGACGACCTTGAGCGTGAGGTAGAGGAGGACGGAGGCGAGGCTGAGGTGAAAGACGAGGTGACGGAGGTCGATGACCCCGCGGGCGAATTCCCACATTTGTTCGACCAGGGAAAAGTTGCGGAGGATGGAGGTGGACCAGGCGGTCTGGCCGGCGAGGGCGGGCATGGCGAAGCTCGAGAGGAAGAGGGTGACGCCGAGGGCGAGGGCGACGATGGCGGAGACGATCTGGCTGCGGGTGAGGGCGGAGGCGAACACCCCGAGGGCGACGTAGAGGGTGCCCACGGAAAGGATTCCGAGGAAGGTGGTGGCCAGGGTGCCCCAATCGAGGCTGGAACCATCGGGGGTGTAGCGGCGGACGATGAGGAGGCAGCCGGCGAGCGGGAGCCAGAGAACGGCGTAGAAGGTGAGGGCGCCGGCGAACTTTCCGAGCACCACCTGGGCGTCGGACACCGGGGTGGTCATCAGGGTCTCGTAGGTCCCGGTCGCCCGTTCGAGGGCGAAGGTGCGCATGGTGATGATGGGGGTTGAGAGGAGGAGGATCACCCAGAAGAAGAGGGAGCCGAAGAACAGTTCGGTCAGGGGCGTGTGGCTGGGTTCGCGCAGGGCATCGACCATGAGGACGAAGCTGACGCCCATGAGGAGGAGGACGGCGGCCAGAACGATGTAGCCGATGGACGAGGCGAAGGCGGAGGCCACTTCGCGACGCCAGAGGGTAAGGAAGACGCGCATGCCGGTCATTCGTCGAGGCGTTCGCTCCGGGTGAGGTGGACGAAGATGTCCTCGAGCGAATGGCGGGTGAAGGTGAGTTCGCGGAGGCGCCAGCCGCGGGACCGGACCTCGTCGAAGACGCGTTCGCGGAGGTCGGAGCCGTGGGCGGGGGTGATGGCGCAGCGGAAGTAGGAGCCGGCGGCGGGGGCGATGTTGAAGCTGGCGACCTCGGGGAGGGTTTCCCAGCAGTCGCGGAGATCGGTTTCGGGGGCGAGGATTTCGGCGACCACCTGGCTGCCCTCGCTGAGGGCGGCCTGAAGGTCGGCGGTGGTGCCGGCGGCGCGGACGCAGCCGCGATGCATGATCAGGACGCGGGTGCAGGTCATTTCGACCTCGGGAAGAATGTGGCTGGAGAGGAGGACCGACCGGCGCTGGGCGAGGTCCTTGATCAACTGGCGGAGGGAACGGATCTGGTTGGGATCGAGTCCGATGGTGGGTTCGTCGAGGATGAGGAGGGGCGGGTCGTGGACGAGGGCATCGGCGAGTCCGACACGCTGGCGGAATCCCTTGGAGAGGGTGCCGATGATGCGTTTGCCGACGTCGCGAAGGCCGCACATGTCCTGGACCTGCTCGACGCGCTCGCGGCAGTGGGAGCCGGAGAGACCCTTGAGGCGGGCGCGGAAGCGGAGGTACTCGCGGACCCGCATGTCGGGGGGGAGCGGATTGTTTTCGGGCATGTAGCCGATGTGGCGGCGGACCTCGACGGAATGGCGGAAGACATCGAAGCCGGCGACGCGGGCGGTGCCGGAGGAGGCGGGGAGGAAGCCGGCAAGGATGCGCATGGTGGTGCTCTTGCCGGCACCGTTGGGGCCGAGGAAGCCGACGATCTCGCGGGGCCCGACGGCGAAGGAGAGCTGGTCCACGGCGGTGACCCGACCGTAGCGTTTGGTCAGGCCCGAAACTTCGATGACCGGCGGTGCGTGCATCCGGAACCGGATAAGCTAGGGGCAGGGGCGGCGGGGTCGCCACGAGAAAATCCGGTCAAGAGCGCGGGGCGGTGCATCCCCAAGTTGTCGGTGAGGAGGCAGCAAATCGGAGGGACGAGCTCCGCGAGTCCTCATCCCAACGCACCCCATCGGTGCGGCCTCGTGGAACTCGGCCCTCCGGATTCGCACGCCTGCTTCACTTCGGAGGGGCGGGCTCCGCGAGTCCATGCGGCGGGAGTGTCTCCCGGGGGGGGCACCATTGGGCATCAGGCATGGCCGAGGAGTCCGTGGTAGCGCCGGATCCGGGCGAGTTCAGCCGGGAGTTCGAGGCTTTCGTAGGCGTGTTCGAGGTTGGTGCACATGCGCTGGAGCATGCGGCGGGGGCTGACGGGATGGAGGAACGAGCCTTCGAAGGTGCGACCGAGCTGGTTGACGAAGGCCACGCAGTCGGTGCGGCTGAGGAGGCGGCCGCCGTTGAAGGCATCGAGGTAGATTTCGCGCTTGGGGGTCTGGTAGCGGCAGAGGAAATGGGCGGGCAGACCGATGCCGCTGAGGGGGAGTTCGAGCCGTCGGGCGACGAGGAGCACCACGGCGCAGAGGCTGATCGGATTGCCGGTGCGGCGGTCGATGACGCGGTTTAGGTAGCTGTTGTCGGGGTCGTAGTAATTGTCCTCGTTGCCGCGGAGTCCGAGTTGCTGGAAGAGCATCACATGAAGTCCGGCGAGGTTGCCGTCCACGTCGTTGCGGTCGGCAGGCAGCCATTCCTCGACCTGGGCGGCCCACTGGTCGAGGACGGCGCGGTAGCCGTCGAGATTGGCCTCGGGATACTTGGTGGCGGCGAGCCGGAAGACGCCCTCCTCGAGATCGAGATCGTCGCCGGGGCGGCGGCAGAAGGCGACCATGCGGGCCTCGGCGTCGGCCTCGGCGAAGGCATGGAGGATTTCGCGGGCACGCCGGCGAAGGAGGGGATTGTTGCTGAGGGCGTGGGGCCGGAGCCAGTCCCGGACATCGGGGCCTTCCTCCATGAGGCGTTGGCGGGCGGCCTCCATGATCTGGGCGTCGTCATCCGCCAGGAGCGTCAGCAACGCCAGCCGCTGTCCTTCGGTCAGCGGTGTCGGCGGGCGGTCGGGTGGCGGGTTCATGGGCCGGGACGGCACAAGACTGGCACCTATCGTCGGTGATTCAACGGCGAAAGACGGGAAGGCGACGGCCCGGGTGGATCGCGGGCGTACCAGGCGTGGGGCGGGACAACACGAGCGGGAATGGGGGAAGCACCGGCCGGCACCCCACCCGAGGTGCGAACTCCCGGCAGATCCCGCACAAATGGACGCAAACGGCGTGCATATGCACGCCGTTTGCGTCCATTTGTGCGGGAGGGTGAGGTGGGGTTGGGCGCTTGATGGGGGTCACGGGGTTCCGGTTGAAACGGGTGGAGGGAAGGGTCGTTCGCTGCCGCAACGGGGGCAGGCCGGGAGGAGAGAGGGGCGGGTGGCATGGCAGTGGCCGCATTCCTCGAAGAGGCGGGTGGCGCAGACGGGGCAGACGTAGGGTTCGTCGGGGGTACCGGCGGGATCGGGACCGGGGTGGAGGCGCCGGATGGAACGGCGGTTCCAGAAGAGGAACTTCAGCGGGCCGCGGCGGATGGGGTAGGCGCAAATGGGGCACTGGAAGTGTTCGTAGGCCTCCCGGTACTGCTTGAGGAGCCAGTCGGGACGGGGGAAGGCGCGGAGGCGGATCAGGTGGAGGAGGAGGCGGGAGGCCAGGAGGATGGCGACGCCGATGAGGAGGTACTTGAAGTAGCGGCGGGGGAAGTGTTCGTGCATGACCCAGCCCACCTGGATGACGACGGCGATGCCGAAGGCCCAGACGGCGGGGGCGTAAAGGCCCGAGCCGAAGCGGACGAAGGCGATGACGGCGGCCACGAGAACCGGGAGGAGGACCAGGAGTTTCACGGCGGCGCGGCGCCACTGGTGGTGGGCGTAGCGGCGCTGGACCTCCTCCTGGACGAGGCTGCGCTGGGCGGCGAGTTGGGCTTCGAGGGTGCGGGCATTGTCCTCGAGGGATTCGAGTTCCTCGGTGCGGTTTGAGATGCGGTCGTTGATCTCCTGGTAACGGGTCTGGTTGGCGAGGAACAGGCGCTGGCTTTCGGCGAGGGCTTCGAGTTCGCCGGGGGAGGGGGTGAGTTCGCGCTGGAGGGTGAGGCGTTGAAGCTCCAGGAGCTGGTTCATGGTGCGCTCGGAATTGCCCGTGCTGTCACGGAGCACGGCCTGGCGCTGGCGGTCGGCGTCGATGGCGCGGCGGGTGGCCATGATGCGCTGGCGCAGATCGACCAGATCCGCCCTTTGCTGCGGGTCGAGCATGGACTCTTCGATCATCGCGACGTCGGGCCCGGGCCAGGTGGCGATGTCGCGCATGACGAAGCCCAGCAGCCAGTAGATGAGCAGTCCGAAGGCGACGGCGACCAGGTAGAGAAGGAACCGGTGCAGCCAGGGTCCCTGGGGGGATCGGATCACGACGGCGTTCTAAGGCCTTCGCGGGGGGCTGTAAATGGGGTTGGGGCCGGGCTGGGGGTTGGAGGCCTGTCCGGCTCGACATCGGTGGCTGGAGTCGCGAGGTTGACCGACACGCGAATCCCGCATCTGTCATGCATCCATTCCTTCGCCCGAGTCTTCTTGCCCTCGTCGGGGTGCTGGGTGGCCCGATCGGGCCTGCCGCCAATCCCATTCTGCCGGGGGCCGACCCGCACGCGGTGGTCGTGGGGGACACGGTGTGGATGTATCCGACCTGGAGCGATGAACGTCGCGGGCAGCGTTTCTTCGCCTTCTCCTCGACGAACCTGGTGGACTGGAGGCGGCACGGTCCGGTGCTCGACCTTGCCGACGTGCCCTGGGTCTGGGAGGACGGTCAGGCATGGCACGGCGCCTGGGCGCCGTGTGTCTTCGAGCGGGATGGCGCCTGGTACTTCTATTACTCGGTCGGACCCCAGAATCCGACGCCGTCCCGAATCGGGGTTGCCGTGGGCGAAGGTCCCGAGGGTCCGTTTCGCGATTCCGGACGTCCCCTGCTCACGGGTGGGAACGGGTTCGAGGCGATCGATCCGATGGTTTTCGAGGATCCACGGTCGGGGAAGACGTACTTCTATGCCGGGGGGAGCGCCGGGGCGACCCTGCGGGTGTTCGAACTGAGCGCGGACCTGATGAGTCTGGCGCACGAGATCCAGGTCGAGACGCCGCCCCGCTTCACGGAGGCTCCCTTCGTGCATTACCACGCGGGACGCTACCATCTCACGTACAGTCACGGGAGCTGGCAGCGTTCATCCTATTCGGTGCACTATGCCACGGCTGCGACGCCCACCGGGCCGTGGACCTATCGGGGGGCGATTCTGGAGAGCGACGGGACACGAAAGGGCCCCGGGCATCATTCGCTCGTCCGGCGTCCGGGCACCGGGGAATGGCTGATCTTCTACCACCGATGGGAGAACACGTCCGGAGACGGACCCTACCGCGGCTCACGACAGGTGGCGATCGACCGCATCGAGCACGATTCCGACGGCCTGCTCCGGCCGGTCACGATGACCGGCCCACCCGTGGGGGCGGAGATGTGACTGAAGACTGAAGCCTGAAGCCTGAGACCTGAGACCTGAGACCTGAGACCTGAAAGCTGAAACCTGAAAGCTGAAAGCTGAAGGCTAGAATTCAGTTCCTGCGCGGAATGGGAGGTGCGGGCAGGATCGAACCCAACGGGCTGGCCCAAAGCCGGTGTTCGCAAAGGTGTGCCTGCGGGTTCGAGGATGAGTCCCCACGAGGGATGGCTTGGGCGAATTCCAAGAGCCTGAGATGCGCCCGGGAATCGGGGAGGGGCTGGGGGCGGGGGTGGACGAGGGTGGGGCGGATGGGGGAGGGTGGATTCATGAACCCTGCCACGGAACGTCGCTGGCTTTGGAGCGTGGGCATCTGGATCATCGGGTTGATGAGTCTTCCCATTCATGCGGCGGGCGGGGCGACCCAGAAGCCGGTGTTGCACGGGCGCCACTGGGTGGCGATCGCGGGCAAGCCGCCGGCAGCGACGGCGGGAGCGCGGATGTTCCATCAGGGGGGCAACGCGATTGATGCGGCGTGCGCGATGCTGGCGGTGGTCTGCACGATGCACGACGACGTGGGGTGGGGCGGGGAGACGCAGGCGCTGCTGTATCATCCGGAGCGGCGCGAGGTGATCGGGATCAACGCGCTGGGGGTGGCGCCGGGCGGCGCCACGCCGGAGTTCTTCCGTGGGTTGGGGCTGCGATATCCGCCGAGCGAGGGTCCGTTGGCGGCGGTGACGCCGGGGAACCCGGGGGGATTGATGGTGATGCTGGCGGAGTTTGGGACCCTGAGTCTCGGGCAGGTTCTGGCTCCGGCGATCGAGATGGCGGACGGCTATCCCATCGAGGCGGAACTGGTGAGGCGCATCGAGACCGGGCGGAAGTCGATGATGGAGTGGCCGTACTCGAGGGCGGTTTTCTTTCCCCACCGCGGGGCGGAGCGGGAGCATCCGCGTCCGGGGGAGATTTTCCGGCAGCCGGACCTGCATCGGACGCTGCGGGCGCTGGTCACGGCCGAGGCGGAGGCAAGGGCGGCGGGGAAGGGTCGGAAGGAGGCGATTCAGGCGGCCTACGACCGGTTTTACCGGGGCGATCTGGCGGAGGAGTTCGTGCGCGGATCCCGGGAGCAGGGGGGGCTGCACACGCTGGAGGATCTGGCGCGGTGGCGGGTGAAGCTCGAGAAGTCGGTCTCGACGACCTACCGGGGGATCGAGGTCCACAAGCTGACCACCTGGACCCAGGGACCGGCGATGTTGCAGGCGTTGAACCTGCTCGAGCCTCTGGATCTGCGGGCGATGGGGTACAACAGCGCCCGCTACATCCATGCGCTGTACCAGGTGATGAACCTGGCGTTTGCCGATCGGGACTTCTATTACGGCGATCCCGACTTCCCGCCGGCCGAGCCGGTGGCGGGGTTGTTGTCGAAGGAGTACGCCCTGAGCCGGCTCAAGGAGATCGACTGGACCCGGAACCGGCCGGATCTGGGCCCCGGGGATCCGTACCCGTTCCAGGGGGGGCGGCATCCGTTTCCGGACTGGCTGCGGGACTGGCCGAAGACGGCGACGGTGCGGCCGCCGCGGAGCCGGGCATCGGTGGACTTCGACCGGGCGTTCCGGGCGGGGACGACCTCGATCCAGGCGGCGGATGCGGCGGGATGGGCGGTTTCGATCACGCCGAGCGGCGGATGGCTGCCGGTGTGCATTGCGGGGCGGACAGGGGTGGGGATGAGCCAGCGGATGCAGAGCTTCGTGCTCGACCCGGCGGAGAACCCCTACAACGTGCTGGCGCCGGGGAAGCGGCCGAGGGTGACGCTGACGCCGACGCTGGCGTTGCGGGACGGGCTGCCTTTCCTGTGTTTTTCGGTGCAGGGGGGCGACACGCAGGAGCAGAACCTCCTGCAGTTCTTCCTGAACGTGGTGGAGTTCGACATGACGGTGCAGGAGGCGGTCGAGGCGGCCAACATCACCAGCTACCAGATGCGGGCGTCGTTCGAGGACCACGAGTCGGAACCGGGGCGCCTGACGCTGAACGACGAGGTGCCGTCCTGGGTGCGGCGGGACCTGATGCGGAAGGGGTACCGGCTCGATTTCATGGAGCGCACCTCGGGGCCGATCACGGCGATTGAATTCGACCGGCGCCACGGGACCCTCTGGGGCGGCGCGAGCAACGACGGCGAGGACTACGGCATCGCGTGGTAACCGGGCGGGTGTCCGGGTTCAACGTTCCAGGCTGAGGCGGAGACGGAGGAAGCGAACGTCGATCGGAGGGAGCGCGAGCGGATCCTGCAGGAGGATGCGATCGGTGGTGGCGCCCTGTTCGAGGATGGTTTCCCGGGCAGGGACGGCTTCCCACCCGATCAGGTCGCGGGACCGTTCGACCTCGAACCGGACTCCGGCCGCGGCGTGGGCGCGCTGCAAAAGAAGCCCGGCGAAGCGGCTGTCGCCTTCGGTGACAATCGCGCCGCGCGCCGGCTCAGGCTCGTCAGGGACACGGGGATCGGTGCCGCGGGCGAATTCGACGAGGTTGACCGCGCCATCGCCGTCGGGGTCGTCGAGGGGTCCGTCGAGGCCGGGCGGAAGGGTGTGGGACCAGGTCCAGAGCACGAATTCGTGGTGCCCTGGAGTGGCCCGCTGGCCCGCGGTGATCCAGAGCTGTTCGCCGTCCACTCCGGTAAGGATGCGGACGGGGTCGGTGGTGTGGTTGAGACCGGGGACCTGGGCGATCTCGAGGGTATGGATCCCGGCCGGGAGGCCCGTGAACAGGAATCCCCCGGCCTCATCGGTGCGCTGTTCCGGGACCCCGGGATCACCGACGAGGCGGACCGGGACGTCGGCAAGGCCGGGTTCATCCGGATCGCGGATGCCGTTCCCGTTGCGGTCTTCAAAGACGATGCCGGCGAGTTCGAAGACGGCGGGACGGGGGAGGACCGTCACCTCGATGGGATCGCTGTCGGTGCTGCCGAACGAGTCGGTCACGCGGACCCAGTAGGGCGTGGACTGGGTGAGGGGGCCGGTGGCGAAGGTGTCGGAATCGTCGCCGACGGGCCGGGAGGTGTCGGAGGGGAGGCCCTGGAACCACTGGAAGGCGAGCGGCGGACGGCCCTCGGCCTGGACGTGGAGCAGGGCGGACGCGCCGAAGGCGACGGTGAGCGGTCCGGACTGGGAAACGATCCGGCGGGGTTCGATGACCGTGAGTGCGACGGGCCCGGACTCGATCACGCCGAGGGGATTGGCGACCCGGACGGAATAGGCGCCCTGGTCGGCGGGTTCCACAGCGGACAGTTCGAGGACAGGTCCGCGGTGGGAAGCCAGGGGGACACCATTGCGGAACCAGCGGTAGTCGAGCGGGGCGGATCCGTCGGCCTCGACGGTCCAGCGCAGGGATGCGCCCGCGGCGACCTCCATCGGTCCGAGCGGGATGATCCAGGCGGGAGGCGTCGCCGGGGCAATGCGGAACGATTCCAAGCCCATCGGAGGTGCGGGCAGGGAAGGCGGCTGCCCGTCGCCTCCGGTGCGGACGGCGATGACCGTGCTGGCACCGCAACGAGCGCCGACGGCGAGGGCCGCTTCGTACGTGGCGGCGGCGGTGCGGTCCCAGGCGCGGAGCTGGACCCAGGCGGTGGCGCCTTCGGGGACGGTTGGAATGCGGGGGGAGGAGGACTGGAGATAACCGGCGTTGGCGCCGGAGCGGAACGCATGCGGTTCGCCGACGGGCAGGAGGTCGTCGGGGGAAGGACCGGCGTAGAACTGACCGGCGTAGGCATCCCCCGCCAGGGGCGTCGTGCCGTCGGCGTCGAACACCGGTGCGTCGAGGCTGGTGCCGGGGAGGCGATTGACGGCGAAGAACGTGCCGCCGACCGCACCGAACAGGGCGACAATCCGGCGGTCGGCATTCATGACGACGGTGGCGACCGGATTCGCACCCGTGACGTCGCCGGACCAGCCGACGAAGCGTTGATCGAAGGAATCGAGGGCTTCGAGGCGGACTTCGGAGCCTCCGGGATGGAGGGTGAGATCGGGATCAACGGCAACGCGGCCATTGCCCTGGACGACGGTCTCGATGCGGTACCAGGGAGGGATGGTGACGGCGTCGTGGCCCACGGTGCCGGCGGGGTTGGTCACTTCGATCCGGTAGGTGCCGGGGCGGGCATCGGCGAGATGCAGGACCGGACTCCAGTTGGCTTCCCCGAAGTTGATGCCATCGCGGAGCCAGAGGTAGGCAAACGGACCTGTCCCGGCGATGACCACCTCCATCCGCAGGGCATGGCGCGGCTGGGGTTCGCGGTCGAAATGGACCGAAACGATGACGGGCAGCTCGGCGATGGAAAGTCCCGCCGGGGCGGATTGGACCGCGCCGACCTGATTCGACACCGACACGGAGTACTGGCCGACGTCGGCGTCCTGAACCGAAGGAAGGGTCAGGGTGGACTGGGTGGCGCCGGGGATGGGGGTGCCGTCCTTTCTCCACTGGTAGGTCATTGGTGCGGAGCCGGTGGCATGGACGTGAAAGGTGTATTCGGCGCCCCGGCGCACCTGGGCCGACACCGGTGCCGTGAAGATGCGCGGCAAGGTCGCCAGGGTGAACGAGCGCAAGCCACTGAGGACGGCGGCCGGTTCCGGGGGAAGTCCCGTGCCACCTGTGATGACCGTCACCGGGGGGCTTTCCCCGAAGCCGGAGCCGATACTGCGGGCCGTCTCCCAGGAACCTGCGGACGCGAGCCAGGCGCGCAGTCGGAGGACGATCGGTTCACCCCGGGCAATTCCTGGGAGGACCTGGGCATGCCCAAAGACGTAACCGCCCCCGAACGGCAGGATCGGGCCGATCGGGACGGGGGCCGATTCCGCAGGACCTCCGTGGAATTGCCCGACGTAGTTCGAATGGAGCGGATTTCCCTGTCCATCGGTGGCGAGGGCATTGACCTGGCCCGCGACATGGGAGGAGAGCACGACCGTCCCGCCGGCGGGCCGATACATGGGCGTGACGAACTTGTTGGCGTCCACGACGAGCGTCGCGGGATTGGCCGTACCCTCGTAATCCCCATGCCAGCCGATGAAATCGTAGCCAGGGTTGGGGCGGGCCAGCAGGTGAACCGTGTCGCCGGTGAGGTAGCCGAAGCCGGAGTAGGGCTCGATGCTGACATTGCCGCCTGGATCGGAGAGCGGCCAGTTGACCCGGTGTGGCCCCTCGAGTTGGAGAATGTCGCGTCCGGCAAGGTTTTGGGGACCGTGGGCCACGACCCTGTAGAGGCCGACACGGGCGGCATTGACCTGCAGCGACGGGCCGAATTCCCCCTGGAGGCGGACGTTGTTGTGGTACCACGCGAAGGTGAGCGGACTGGCGCCGGACGTGGTGACCTCGGCGCGAAACGGCTGGCCCGGGAGCGGTTCGGGCGGCGTCAGGATGACGGAGGCGATCGTCGTGCGCGCGATGACCGTGAGCTGGACCGGCGGGGTCATCTTGACGTGCCCGGCGAACCGGTACTGGGCGGTGTACCAGCCGGCATGTTCGTATTGAACGGGGTCCAGGACGAGGACCGGGCCGCCGGGGCCGGGCAGTGCCGCGCCATCCTTGAACCAGGTCACCTCGACCGGCTCGTGGATGCCGGAGGAGTCGAGCCGGAACGACCAGTGCCCTCCAAGATCGGCCGGCGACGTGTTCAGCGGCCGGATGATCGCGGAGCGGACGCGGCCGTCGGGCCAGAGATGGAACGATTTCAGTCCGCGCAGGGGCGATGGCGAGGAGAGACCGCTGAGGGGACCCAGGCCATAGAGTTGATCGCTGACGCCCACCTTGCTGCGGGCGGCGGCGGCGGCTTCGAAACTTCTTCCTTTGGCCGCTTCCCAGACCCGGAGTTCAACCACCACCGGAGCCCCGATCGGATAGGGAAGCGCGACCGCCGAACCGTGGCCGACCGCGAGGTAGCCTGCGTCCGGGCCGGTGCCGAACGGGACGGGATTCCCGAACGGCACGAGCCAGTGACCGGGGGGAGGACCCGTTTCGAAGTAGCCCATGACCCCGAAGGGCGACACGTACGCCTGGGCGAGGAACGCATCCCCTTCGAGGCGGGTGATCCCGTCCGTGTCGAACACCGGGGCATCGAGAAGGCCGGGGACCCGATTCGCGAGAAGGATGGCGGCCTGGTTCTGGGCGTCCGCGGGGATGGAGCCGGCCAGGATGCCTAGCAGGCCCAGCGTGGTCAGGGCCCGCGAAAAAGGCATGTGGGGCGGGATCCGGACAGCGGCCCGACGACGGGGCGGAGGACGAGGGGTTCCGGCGGCCGGGGTGGGCACGGCTTGCATGATGGCGCATGAGTTACCACCGCCGCCTCAAGCTGTCATCCTTCCTGACGCGAACGGGGTGGCCGGCGGTGCATCCCGGAGTTGCAGGTGAGGAGGCAGCGAATCCGGATCGGAGGGGCGAGCTCCGCGAGTCCACAATCCATCGCACCCATCCCTTGCGGCCTCGTGGAACTCGGACCTCCGAGGCGACGCTTCGCGAAGTTCACGCCTCTCCCCACAACTCCGGGATGCTCGGGGTGACCGGGCGATCAGGGCAGGTGGAGCGGGGTAATGCGGAGGTTGCGGAAGGCGACCGGGCCGTGGTCGCCCTGGAGCATCAGGGGCCCGAACGGTTTTTCGTCGTCGTACCGGGCGGCGCGGGTGGGTCCCGAGACCTCGACATCACGGTGGATCAGCGAGTTGTTGAGGGCGACCCGCTTGAAGACGGCGTTGGCGACCTTGTTGCCCTCCTTGTCGAATCGCGGGGCACGGAAAACGACCTCGACCTTCTGCCATTCCCCGGGCGGTCGGCAGGCATTGAGCAGGGGCGGATGGCCTTCGAAGCCGCGATCGTTGGCCCAGCGCTCGTAGATGCCCCCGCAGTCCGAATGTTTGGGATCCGCCACGCCATGGCTGTCGTAGATCTGGATCTCGTACCGGCCCATGAAATACACGCCGGAGTTGGAGCCCTTGGGGATGCAGAAATCGTAGGTGACCCGGACGTCGGCGTACTCGGCGGTGGTGAGGAGGTCCACGGTCCGTCCTTCCCGACCGTTCACGATGACGCCGGTGCCGGGAACGATGTGGAACCGTGACGGGTTGTCAGGGTCGAGCCGGATGTCTCCAGCGGGCTGCCAGTCGCCGTGGGGCGCCCGGGTATTGGAGAGGTCACCTTTGCCGAGGATGACCTGGGTGCATTCGGCGCAGCCGAGGAGGGCGAGGGCGACGAGCGCGAGGGCGGCAGCCGCGGCGGGGATCGGGGGGGCAAGGGGTGGCATTGGGGGGTGTTGGGGCTGGACGCTATCGTCAGCCGCACGGGGCCCGCAATGGCGGAAGGGGAACCCAAATCGCCGCGCCAAGGACGAGGACGCGGGCAGAGGATTGCGGAGCCGCGTAACCTCCGTACTGTCGCACCCGTCGAAGCCCGGTCGGCAGACGCCGATCAACCGTGGTTTTTGCCTGCGACTACCTGCCATGAAAGCCCTGCCTCTCGTCCCGCGACTGCTCGCACTCTCCATCGTCCTTGGTCTATCGGGTGCCGCCTCGGCCCAGGATTGGGCCCGCCCACGGCTGGAGGCATCACCCCGGCACCTGGAGTGGGTCAATGTCCGGCACGGCGACCGGGAGGTGAAGTGTTTCATCGCCTTTCCGGAGGTGGCGGAGAAGGCGACGGCGGTGGTGGTCATCCATGAGATTTTCGGCCTTACGGACTGGGTGCGCGGCGTGGTGGATCAACTGGCGGAGGCAGGATTCATCGCCATTGCGCCGGATTTGCTGTCGGGATCCGCGGAGGGAGGCGGAGGCACGGCGGAACTGGGTGGGGGGGATGCGGCGCGGCGTGCGATTGCCGCCTTGGCGCCGGACCAGATCACCGCCGATCTCCACGCCGTGGTTCGTTACCTGAAGGGGTTGCCGGCCTCGAATGGCAAGGTGGCGGTGGGGGGCTTCTGCTGGGGCGGCAGCCAGACGTTTCGATTCGCCACCCACACCACGGAGATCGCGGCCGCGTTTCCATTTTATGGGACGGGCCCCGACCGGGAGGATGATCTGGCCCGGATCGCCTGTCCGGTCTTCGGATTCTACGGCGAGAACGACGCCCGGGTGAACGCCTCGATCCCCACTTCCGAGGGGCTGATGAAGAAGGCCGGCAAGGTGTTTGAGCCGGTGATCTACGAGGGGGCCGGGCACGGATTCATGCGCAGTGGCGAGGCGCCCGATGCCTCCGCCGCCAACGCCAAGGCCCGGACCGACGCCTGGAAGCGCTGGCGGGAACTGCTGGGCAGGCTGTGAGCCTGCAACTCAACCGATGACCGGACCCCACCGCAACGAAACCATGAAGCACATCCTCTCCCAACTCCGCCCCGTTCTGCCCTTCCTGACGCAACGGGCGACGGCGCTTGCCGCCCTTTCCGGGGCGGTCGCCTTGAACGCCCTGGCAGCGTCCGCCGGACCCGTGCCGGAAAGGGACTGGCCTCAATGGCGGGGCCCGCTGGCCAACGGGGTGGCCCCCGGGGCGAGGCCTCCAACGGAGTGGAGCGAGACCCGGAACGTGAAGTGGAAGGTGCGGATTCCGGGTTCGGGAACCTCGACGCCGATTCTCTGGGAGGATCAGGTGTTCATCCTCACCGCCGTTCCCTCGGGCCCTCCTCCCGAGGGTGCCCGGGCTCCGTCTGGTGGCGGACGCGGACAGGTGGAGGAACCGACGGAGACCCACGCCTTCATGGTCGTCTCCTACGATCGGAACACTGGACGGGAACGTTGGAAGAGCGTGGCGCGGACGGAGTTTCCCCATGAGAGCCACCATCGGGATCACGGGTATGCATCGTTCTCGCCGATCACCGACGGGGAAAGCCTCTATGTCTTCCTCGGCTCGCGCGGACTGCACGCCTACGACCTGGAGGGCCATCGCCGTTGGGAGCGGGATCTGGGTCGGATGCAGACCCGGAACGGCTTCGGGGAAGGGAGTTCTCCCGCGCTCTGGGGCGAGGTTCTGGTGGTGAATTGGGACCATGAAGGCGACGACTTCATCGCAGCCTTCAACAAGCGCACGGGGGAGGAATTGTGGAGGCGACCGCGGTCCGAGCCGACCAGTTGGGCCACCCCGCTGATTCTCGAGCACCAGGGGCAGGTCCAGGTGGTGGTCAATGCCACCGAGCGCATCCGCAGCTACGAACTGCACAGCGGCCGGCTGATCTGGGAGGCGGGCGGAATGACCGTCAACGTCATCCCGTCCCCGGTGTCGGGTTTCGGCAAGGTCTTCGCCTTGAGCGGGTTTCGTGGATCGGCTCTCAGGGCGATCCGGCTGGGGCAGACCGGCGACTTGACGGGCACGGACGCGGTTGCCTGGAGTTACGATCGCAACACGCCGTATGTGCCTTCGCCCCTGCTGGCCGGGGAACGGCTGTACTTCCTGGCGGGGAACAACGCCACGCTCTCGATTCTTGGCGCCCGTGACGGAAGGATCCTGGTGGATGCCGAACGGTTGCCGGGACTGTTTGGTGCCTACGCCTCGCCGGTGGCGGCCGATGGACGGGTCATTGTGCTGGGGCGCAATGGCACCTCGGTTGTCCTGCGCGAGGGGAACACGTTGGAAATCCTCGCCACCAATGTGCTGGACGACGGCTTCGACGCCTCGCCCGCCGCGGTGGGGAACCAGCTCTTCCTGCGCGGGCGCCAGTTTCTGTATTGCCTGGAGGAAGGTTGATCCGGTTCGCACCCCTCGGGGGTGCGGTGTTCCGGCTGTGCATTTCTTGCGCGGTGGCCGCCGCGGCGAATTGAGCAAGAGCTGCGCGCCGGGAGGGGTTGGCGGTTGGGAGGGCCCGGTAATCGTTCCTGGCACGAGGTTTGCATCCACCATGACGAGCGAGGACGCGGTCACGATTCGCGACCGCGTCCCGCTCCGTTTGAGAGCACATCAATCGAGAGCACATCAACCACAAGTTCCATCGAACAGCATATGAATCGAATCTTCCGAGTCGGGATGTTGGCCGCCGTAGCGGCCGCCATGGTGATTGGCAGCGGCAATGTTTTGGCGCAGGGACGTCCGGGTGGAGGTGGAGGTCAGGGGGGTCCGGGGGGCGGGAATTGGGATCCGGAGCAGATGCGGCAGCGGATGATGGAGCGATATCGGGAGCAACTGGAGGTGAGGTCGGATGCGGAGTGGAACCTCATTCAGGAGCGGATCGCGAAGGTGACGGAGGCGCGGCGCGACGTGGGCACGATGGGCATGGGTGCGGCGGCGTTGCGGGGGGCCATGGCCCGCGGCCCGCGCGGCAATGAGGGAGGCGGCCAGCAGCGCGGCAACCGGCCTGGCGGCACCTCGATTCCCGAGGCCGACGATCTGGAGAAGGCGATCGAAGCGCGCGCCTCGGCCGAGGAGATCAAGGCCAAGCTGGCCAAGTACCGGGAGGCCCGTCAGGCGAGGCAGGCGGCGCTGACCAAGGCCCAGAACGAACTGCGCCAGGTCCTCAATGTCCGTCAGGAAGCGGTCGCGGTGATGGCTGGCATCCTGGACTGACGTGGCGCCTGACCAACGTCCGAAACCCCTCCCCGACGCCCCCGTGACGAATCCCGCAACCCATTCCGGGCCGGCGACGCTGCCGGAACCCCTGCACAAGATGGTGGAGGCCCGTCAGTTGTCCGCGGCGGATGCCGAGGAATGGCGGGATCGTTGGGGCTCGGGCGAGGGGGTCGGGGCGGGCGAGGAAGAGATTCTCCGCTGGGTGGCCCGTGAGTACGGCGTTGGGTTTTCGACCCTGGACGGGGTGGAACCCGACAAGCAGGTGCTGTCGTTGTTCCCTGCGCGACTCCTGTTGAAGGACGAACTGCTTCCCCTGCGGCGGGTCAACGGGAGTGTCGAGGTGGCGACGAGCCGCCTGTTCGCCACCCAGCCCCTGGACACCCTGAAGACCCTGACCGGACTTCGGCTGCAACCGTTGCTGGCTCCTTCGGAGGCCATCCAGCGGGAGATGAAGAAGCATCTCGGCGTGGGGGCCGACACCATCGACACCCTCGATGAGGAGGCGCCGCTCCAGGTGGTGGACGACGAGGCGGACGAGGACACCAACCTCGACAACGCCGCCGAGGACGCCTCGATCATCCGATTCGTGAACCAGGTTCTGCGGGATGCCATCGAACTCCGCACCTCGGACATCCATCTCGAGCCCTTCGAGAACGAATTGCGGATCCGGTACCGGATCGACGGCGTGCTGCAGGAGATTCCGGTGCCGGCCCAGATCAAGCGGTTCCAGCCGGCGATCGTCTCGCGGGTCAAGATTCTCAGCCACCTCAACATCGCCGAGAAGCGCCTGCCCCAGGACGGGCGCATCAAGATCCGGCTCGACGACAGCGAAGTGGACATCCGCGTCTCGGTGATCCCGATGCTCCACGGGGAAGCGGTGGTGCTGCGTCTGCTCCGGCAGAACGCCACCTTCCGGGGGATGGACTCACTGGGGATGGACGCCCCGGGACTGGCGTCCTTCCGGCGTGTGCTGGGACTGCCCCATGGGATTGTCCTGGTGACCGGTCCGACCGGCAGCGGCAAGACCTCGACCCTTTATACGGCGCTCCACGAGATCAACGACTCGGTCCGGAAGATCATCACCATCGAGGATCCGATCGAATACCAGCTCCGGGGGGTCAACCAGATCCAGGTCTCGGAGAAGGCGGGACTGACCTTCGCCAAGGGGCTGCGGTCCATCCTGCGGCACGATCCCGATGTGATCCTGGTGGGCGAGATCCGGGATCAGGAGACGGCCCAGATTGCGGTGCAGGCTTCGCTGACCGGTCACCTGGTGTTCTCCACCCTGCACACCAACGACGCCCCCGGGGCGCTGACCCGGCTGGTGGACATGGGGGTCGAGCCGTACCTGGTGGCATCGTCGCTCGAGGCGGTGCTGGCGCAGCGCCTGGTCCGCGTGCTGTGTCCGGCGTGCAAGGAGGAGGATGTGCGACCGGCGGCCATGGTGGTCCGCGAACAACTCGGGATGCCGCGGGAGGAGCGCATCTTCCGCGCGGTCGGATGCCGCGAATGCCGGAAGACGGGGTATCACGGGCGCCGGGCGATTTTCGAGTGGATGGACACCGACCCGGAGATCCGGCGGCTCATCCTGAAGAATGTTTCGAGTGACGTGCTTCGGGAGGCGGCCCGGCGTGCCGGGATGCGTTCGCTGGCGGAGGATGGCTGGCGTCTTGTCCGGCTGGGTCTCACCACCCCGGAGGAGGTGCTGCGGGTGACCAAGGATCAGGCCCTGGGCGGGGAGTCGGCGGACAATGTGGCTGACCTTCCGTCGGCCGAGGCAGCGTAAGGGATTGGGACGGCATGCCTGTCTTCGAGTATCGCGCCCTTCAACCCGACGGGAGCCTCACCCAGGGTCGGGTCGAGGCGGGCGGGCGTCAGGAGGCCCTGCGTCGGATGGCGGTCCAGCGCCTTCGCCCGGTCAGTCTGGTGGAGAGCCGTGGGGACGGTTCCGCTGCGAAAGGCGGGAAGCCGGGTTCGGGGGCGGACGGGAGCCGTCCGGCGGGCGGGGCTGGATCGGTCGGGGCATGGTTTGGATCGCAGCGCATCACCCCCCGGGCGCTGGAGAACTTCACCCGGCTGCTTTCCAGCCTGCTGGCCGCCGGGGTGCCATTGAGCCGGGCCCTGGTGATTCTGCATCGGGAGGGGAGCACCCCGGCGGCGTGCGCGAAATGGAAGGAGATCCACGACCGGGTGGTGGACGGCATGCCGCTGGCGGGGGCGATGGCCCTTTCGCCGGAGACGTTTCCGCGGGTGTATGTCGCGATGGTGGAAGCCGGCGAGACGGGCGGGTTCCTTGACGTCGTGCTGGCGCAGATCGCGGACTTCCAGGCGCGGGAGAAGGAGATGCGGGGAAAGGTGGCGGCGGCGCTGCTCTACCCGGTGATTCTCCTGATCCTGGCCCTGGGCGTGCTGGTCTTTCTGCTGGTGTTTTTCATCCCGCGATTCCAGGGGATTTTCGCGGGCTTCGGCGCCCAGTTGCCCCTGTTGACGCAGGCGATTGTTTCGGTCAGCGAGGCGATGCGCGGGTACGGCCTGTTTCTGGCGGCGGGGGCTGCGGTCGTGGGCGTGATGGTCCGGCAGTGGCTGGTATCGCCCGCCGGTCGTCGCCACTGGGAAGGGGCGATCCTGCGGATGCCGGTGCTCGGGGGGTTGGTGGCCCAGTTCGCCATGGCACGCTTCTGCCGGATGCTGGGGACGCTGCTGGGCGCGGGTGTTCCGCTGATCAACGGGTTGAATGTGGCGCGGCGCTCGATCGGGAACCAGATCCTCGTGGATGCCGTCTCGCTGTCGATCGAGCGGGTGAAGGAGGGCAAGGCGCTTGGCGCGAGTCTGGCCGATTCGCGCGGGCTGTTCCCGGGATCGGTCCTCGAGATGATCTCGGTGGCGGAGGAGAGCGGGCGGCTGGATCGCGAGCTGGTCCGGCTGGCGGATGTCACCGAGGGTGACCTCGATCGCCAGTTGCGGATGGCGGTGGCGCTGGCCGAACCCCTGATGCTGTTCGCCATCGCCGGCTTCATCGGCACGATTTTCATCGGCATGGTCATCCCGATCTTCACGCTTCAGGACTACATCAAATGAACTGTCATTCCCGAATCCCAATGGGTCGCAGTGTTCCGGGCTCCCAGGGTGGCGCCGGGCTGCCGTCGCGTCACGGCCAGCGCGGTTTCACCCTGATCGAGCTGCTGCTGGTGCTGGTGATCCTTGGCATCCTGGCGGCCATCGTCGTGCCCAAGTTCTCCGGCCGCACCGAGCAGGCACGGATCACGGCGGCGCAGTCGCAGATCGCCACCTTCGGCACCGCACTCGACGCGTTCGAGGTGGACAACGGCCACTATCCGCGCGGGCGGGACGGTCTGCTGGACCTGGTGGAGCAACCCCGGGACGCCAGGGACTGGAAGGGCCCGTACATGCGCGGCGACATTCCCGACGACCCATGGGGGCGCCCCTATCTCTACGAGAGCCCGGGACGCCGGAACGTGTCGTCGTACGATCTTTGGTCCGTGGGGCCCGACGGGCAGGACGGAACCGACGATGACATCACGAACTTCCAGTCGAGCCGGTAGGCTTTGTGGGCCATGGAGCGAACGGCGGAAGCCATGGATGCCGGAGGTCAGGCCGACCCGGTGGGCTTCCCTTCCCGCCGATCGGGGGGCGCAGGGAGCCCGGTCATGGCGGGCGCTTCCTGGGTTCACGCTGATCGAGTTGATCCTGGTCATGGCGCTCTTGAGCATCGCCTTTGCGCTGACGATTCCGTCGCTGCGGGAGTTCTTCCGCGGGCGGGTGCTGGATTCGGAGGCGCGCCGGTTGCTGTCGTTGACGCGGTATGCACAGAGCCGGGCCATCTCCGAGGGGGTTCCGATGATCCTCTGGATCGACGGGATCGAGGGGCGGTATGGATTGGAGGCGGCGGCGGGATTCCTCGAGGAGGACGGCCGGGCGATCGAGTTCAAGGTGGATCCGCTGCTGGAGATGGAAGCCAGCGAGCCGCCGCGGGCGGACCCGTTATCGATGCGGCCCGAGGAGGCGATGTTGACCGGACTGGGGGCGGTGCCGGGTTGGGGCATCGCGGATCGCGGGCGTTCGCGACTTGGCTTGCCGCGGATCAGTTTCCTGCCGGACGGCTACCTGGGAGAGACGAGTCCGGAATACATCGTGCTGCGTCAGGGCGGGGAGAGCGCCGTCTGGCTGACGCAATCCACCAATCGACTGCTGTATGAACTGCGATCCGAGGCACCATCGCCCTACCGCATCTGGTGAACGGGTGCGGGCGGGATCGGTCCGGGGATTCACCCTGGCCGAGGTGCTCGCGGCGCTGTTGTTCATGGCCATCGTGATCCCGGTGGCCGTGGAAGGGCTGCGGGTGGCGCAACGGGCCGGGCAGGTCGGGCATCGCAAGGCGGTGGCCGCGCGGGTGGGAGAGCGCATTCTGAACGAGTGGCTGGTGACGGGGGCCCAGGCGGCCGGTCAGCCCAGCGGCGCCGTTCTGGACGGCGTCTTCGAGTATCGGTGGACGGTCCGGACCGAGCCGTGGTCGGAGGATGCGATGCGACAGGTGACGGTGGAGGTGGCGTACCGGGTTCAGGACCAGGAGTACGCGGTACGGCTGAGCACGCTGGTGGACCCTTACGTACTGTGAACCTGCCCGCGATCCAACCGTGGCCAAGGAGGAGCGGCTTCACCCTGCTGGAGGTGATGCTGGCGGTGGCGGTGGCGGCCTTCGTGCTGGTGGCGATCAACGGGGTTTTCTTCGGGGGCTTGCAGCTTCGGAACCGGGCGACCCGCACCTTCGAGGAGGCGTTGCCCCTGGAGCGGACGTTGAACCTGTTGCGGCGCGATCTGGCGGGGATTGTGCCTCCCCGGGGATTGCTGTCCGGCGCGCTGCAGACCTCCGGGTCCCGGGTGTTGGAACTTGGACAGGTCAGCCCCGACTTCCACACCGCGACGGGGGCCCTGACCGATCGACACCCGTGGTCGGAGGTGCAACGGGTGGCCTATCTCCTTGTGGATCCTGGTTCCCGGGAGGCGGCGGGCCAGGACCTGGTGCGGTCGGTGAGGCGCAATCTCCTGGCGCCGGTGGAGGACACGCCGGAGTGGCAACGGTTGCTGGGCGGGGTCGAGCGGCTCGACTTCTCCTACTACGACGGCAGCCAGTGGCGGACGGATTGGGACTCGACGATCGAGGAGATTCCGCTGCCGGCGGCGATCCGGGTCGAACTGCAACTGGCGGCGCCGGGGAACCGCGGCGAACTGCCGCCCCTGATCGAACTGGTGGTGCCCCTGCCGGTGGACGGCAGGACCAACACGCTTTCGGCGGCCGAAGGAGGAGGCGGGCGATGAACGGGCCGAGTTGCCATCCAGGGAAGGCGGGGGGCGGGGGGCGGGGGGCGGGGCCCCGGACCCGGGAGCGGGGCGCGGTCCTGGTGATTGTGCTGTGGGTGGCCTTCGGACTGGTGAGCCTGACGCTGTACTTTGCCCATTCGATGGGGATGGAACTGCGGGCTGCGGACCACCGGAGTTCGGGGCTGGCGGCGGAACAGGCGATCGCCGGTGCAGCCCGGTATGTGACCAATGTCCTGCATCTTGCCACCGTATCCGGCCGGTTGCCGGATCGATGGAGTTATCGGGCCGAGGCGGTGCCGGTGGGCGAGGCGACGTTCTGGCTGATCGGGCGTGGGGACGCGTCGGATGGCGCGAACCGGCTCTATTTCGAACTCGTGGACGAGTCTTCGCGGCTGAATCTGAATGCCGCCAGCATCGAGGTCCTCCAGTGGCTGCCGCGGATGACGCCGGAGCTGGCGGCGGCGATCGTGGACTGGCGGGACACCGATTCGGAGCCTTCACCGGGGGGCGCCGAGGACGAGGTGTACCTGCGGTTGAACCCGCCCTACCGGTGCAAGAACGGTCCGTTCGAATCGGTGGAGGAGCTTCGGTTGGTGCACGGCATGGACCTCGAGATCCTGTTTGGGGAGGACACCAACTGGAACGGGGTGCTGGATGCCAACGAAAACGACGGCGAGGCGTCGCCGCCCTTCGACAACCGGGACGGGCGGCTGGATCCAGGGTTGATCGAGTACGTGACCGTATCCAGCCGTGAACCGGCGATGACCCCGACGGGAACGGCCCGGCTGGACCTTTCGGCGGACGGCATCGATGAGGCGGCGGTGGGATCGCTGCTGCAGGAGCGTTTCGGGACGGAGCGCGGCAATGAGATCCTGGCGCGGTTGGGCGCGCTGGCGGAAGGCTTCGGGAGCGTCCTGCAGTTCTATATCCGGTCGGGCATGACGGCCGACGAACTGGCGCAGGTGGAGGAGGACATCCGGGTGGCCGGCCCGGAGGGCGATTGGGGCAAGGTCAATGTGAACACGGCCAGCGAGACGGTGCTGGCCTGTCTGCCTGGCATCGGTCCGGAGAACGCGCCCACGCTGGTCGCGCATCGGCGGTCCCTCAACCTGGATGTGCCGACGTTGGCCTGGGTGACCGAGGTCCTGGGCGAGGAGGACGCGATCCGGGCCGGCCCGTATCTCACGGGGCGCAGCTACCAGTTCAGCGCGGACATTGCGGCGGTGGGCCCTTATGGGCGCGGGTATCGGCGGGAGCGATGGGTGTTCGACACCGAAGGCGGCACGGTGCGGATGGTGGCGCGACGGGATCTGACGCACCTGGGGTGGGCGTTGGGGCCGGAGACGAGGCGGGAACTGCTGCTGACGGGAGGCGCACGATGAAGGGGATTCTGAATCAACGCGGCGGGGGAACCCTGCTCGGACTGGCATTTGAAGGGCATCGGCTGCGGGCGGCGGCCCTGCGTCGGAGCAACGGGCGGATCGAGGTGCTCAAGACCGCTTGGGTCCCGCTTTCGCTCGATCTGCTGACCAACGATCCCCAGTTGGTCGGGCGCGAGATCCGGCAGCAACTGGACGCGGCGGGATTCCGGGAGCGGCGATGCGCGGTATGCCTGCCGCCCGACTGGCTGCTGACTCTTTCCGTGCGGCTACCGGATCTCAGCGAGGACGATCTGCGGAGTTTTCTCGAACTCGAGGCCGAGCGGGGCTTTCCCTTCGGAACGGAGTCGATGGTGCTGGCCGAGTCGCGGTTCCGGACGCCGGAAGGCGAGGTCTGGGCGACGTTGGTCGCCGTGACCCGGGACCATGTGGCCCGGTTGGAGGAGGTCCTGGCGGCGGCGCAATTGCGTCCGGTGACGTTCTCGTCGGGTTTGGCGGCGCTGCCCCGGATGGCGGAAAGCCCGGACGAGGGGACCATGACCCTCCTTCCGGACGACGGCGGGCTCGGGGTGCTGGTGACCTACGGGGGCGGCATGGCGGTGTTGAGGCGTGTCGAGGGCGTGTACGAGACGGAGTCCGGAGGTCCCGCCCTGCGGCCCGACGTGCTGACGCGGGAACTGCGGATCACCCTGGGCCAGTTGCCCACATCCGTGCGGGCGGGGCTTCGCCGGGTGCGGGTGTTCGGGGGCGATGAGGCGGTGGAGGAATTATTCGAGGAGATGCAGCTCAAGGCGGCGTCCTGGAAGCTGTCGGTGGAATGGGTCCGGGAACTGCCGGTGGATGCGTTTCCGGCGGTGCTGCCGTCGGGAACGCCGGTGAGCACGGCGTTGTGCCTGGCGGCGCGCCAGTTGACGGCGAGTCTTCCCGGGGTGGAACTGCTTCCCCCGAAGGTGAGCCGGTGGGAGCGATTGGCGGCGCGGTATGCCTCCCGGAAACTGGCGTGGACGGCCAGCGCGGCGGGAGCCTTGGCTCTTCTGACCGCAGGCAGCTTCGGAGTGCAGCAGGTGGGCCTCTGGCACTGGGGATCCCGGTGGTCGGTGATGGCGAGGCAGGTGGGTGAGATCGAGGCCATGCAGCAGCAGATCCGCCTTTACCGGCCCTGGTACGACGATTCCGTCCGGTCCCTGAAAGTGCTGCGGCGCCTGACCGAGGCGTTTCCGGAGGACGGGCGGGTTTGGGCGCGGAGCGTCGAGATGCGGGGTCCGACGTCGGTGGTGTGCAGCGGAACGGCGCGGGATCGCGAAGCCCTACTGCAGGCGCGGACCCGTTTGGGGGCAGCCCCGGAGATCGACGATTTGAAGACCGAACAGATGCGGGGCGAGGGGCCGGTGGAGTTCACCTTCAACTTTCAGTGGACGGACGGAGGAGGCCAATGAGCGGAGCCAGCCGACAGCGCATGCTATTGATCCTGGCGGGGGTTGCCTTGGGGATCCTGCTGGGGGAGCGGATGATCCTCGATCCGCTGACGGGTGCATGGAAGGCGCGTTCGGCGCGCGTTGCCGATCTGCGCAAGAAGGTCACCCAGGGGCAGATGCTGCTGGACCGGGAGCGGGCGATCCGGGATCGATGGGCGTCGATGCGGAGGGAGGCGCTGCCACGGGATGTTTCGGTGGCGGAGAACCAGTTGCTGGGGGCCTTCGACCGGTGGTCGCGGGAGAGCGGCGTGGGAATCAGCGCGATCCGGCCCCAGTGGCGGCGGGGTCCGGAGGACTCGATGGTGATCGAGTGCCGGGCGGATGCGTTCGGAAATCTCTCGCGCCTGACGCACTTCCTCTATTTGCTGGAGAAGGATCCGCTCCCGGTGAGGATCGAAACCCTGGAATTGAGCGCACGGGATCCCCGGGGCGACCAATTGAACCTCAGCCTCCAGATCAGCGTGCTGATGCTTCCCACAACCGGATCATGACACGGACACCGACACGTTCCCTGCCTTTCACCCGATGGCTCGTCCGGGGGTGGTTGGAGTGCCGTGCCCTGGTGCTGGCGACGGCGATGCTGGTGTCGATGGGGGGGTGGGCCCAGACCAACGCGGCGCCGGATTCCGGCCTCGCCGAGTTCGGCATGATCGCCGAGCGCAACATCTTCAATCCCCAGAGAACTGCGCGTTCGGCCGCGCCGCCGGCCCCGCCGCGGGAGGAACGCCGGACGGTCCGGGTGGACACGTTCGCGCTGGTGGGAACCCTCAGTTACGAGAAGGGCCGGTTTGCCGTGTTCGATGGCAGTCGCTCCGAATACCGGGCGGTCCTTTCCGTGGGGGACACCATCGCGGGTTACACCATCGAGGCCATCCACGAAGGGGAGGTTCGCCTCAAAAGCGAGGGCGGCGGCGTCGATTTGAGGGTATCGTCGGGCATGAGGCGGGAGGACGAGGGCGAGTGGCGCCCGTCGTCCGCGGGAGAGGGGTTCATGGCTGCCAGCGGGCGCCGGGGCGATGACGGAGGGCGGGCGGCGTCATCCCGACCCACGCGCAGTTGGGACCGGACGGGGAACGCGGGTTCGGCCACCGCGTCCCCGGCGCCGGCCGGGGGAGAGGACGCCAGCGAAGTTTTGCGACGATTGATGCAATTAAGAGAACAGGAGCTGAAATGAAAACCATCCGACAATTCCTGCTGGCGGGGAGTGGCGCACTGATTCTGATGACGGCGACCGCCCAGAATCCACCCGTTCCTCCTGCCGACGCGGAGGACTTCGACGAGGAAATCCTGGAGGTCGTCCTTCCGGACGTCTTCGAACCGACGGAGGGGGACACTGACGGTGGGGTGGGAGTCGAACGCCCTGGGCAGACGCCGGCCGATGCCGGGCGCCGGCCCGAGGCAAGACCGGCTCCGTCGGCGGTGCCCGACCGGCGGGACGCCGGCCGGCCTGCACGGCCCTCGTCCCTTCCAACCCCGCCCGCGGCGCCGATGGCGGACGGGGAGAACGGACTGAGGCTCAATTTCCGGGGGGTGCCGCTCGAACTGGTACTGGACTACCTCAGCGACGCGGCGGGGTTCATCATCAACCTCGAAACCCAGGTGGAGGGAAGGGTCGATGTGTGGAGCAACCAGCCACTGGACCGCGAGGAGGCCGTGACCCTGTTGAACTCGGTGTTGAACCGCAACGGGTACGCCGCCATCCGGCAGGGCCGGACGCTGACCATCGTGCGGAAGGACGAGGCCAAGACCCGGGACATTCCGGTGCGGGTGGTGGACTGGGCGAACGACCGCGACCTCGAGGGCCTGCCGCGGAATGACGAGATCGTCACCCAGATCATCCCGGTGCGCTTCATCAATGCGGTGCAGTTGGTGAAGGATCTGCAGCCGCTGTTGCCGACCACGGCCACCCTGACGGCCAATGAGGGTGGCAATGCCCTGCTGATCACCGATACGCAGACCAACATCCGGCGCATGGCGTCCATCGTACGGGCGCTGGACACGGCGATCTCGAGCGTCTCGACCGTGCGGGTGTTTCCCCTCTACTTCTCCGACGCCAAGATCGTGGCCACGGTGATCCGCGACCTGTTCCAGCCGCAGGAGACGCAGCGGAATGCGGGCGGGGGGGGGCCGGGCGGCGGTGCGGCTCGGTTTCTCAACCAGATCCGCGGGGGTGGAGCGCAGGCGGGAGGGGAAACCGCAGCGACCAGCGGCCGGGCTCCTGTGCCGCGGGTGGTGGCGGTCGCCGACGAGCGGAGCAACGCCGTGGTGGTGAACGCGCCCGAGGAGCAGATGCTGGTGATTGCCGGGGTGATCGAGGAGATGGATGTCAATGTGGACGACATTACCGAACTCCGGGTCTTCCGCCTGACGCACGCTGATCCGCAGGAGACCGCGACACTGCTCAACGACCTGTTCTCTGACACGTCGCGCCAGCAGACCGGCAATCAGCGCGGCCAGGTGCGGTTCGGCGGCGGACCGCAGGGGGGCAACGCCCGGGGAAGCACGGACGCCAGCAGCCGCATGCAGCAGCAGAGCAAGGTGGTGGCGGTTCCGGATCTGCGGACCGGGTCGGTGGTGGTGAGCGCCGCCCGGGACTTGATGGGTCAGATTGCCGCCATGCTGAACCAACTCGACGCCGACCCCGCCCGGAAGCAGCGGGTGTTCGTGTACGACGTCGAGAACTCGGATCCCCAGGCGGTGCAGGAGGTGCTTCAGACGCTCTTCCCGGACCAGAACGTGGGCTTGAACCGCAATACGCGGAACACCCAGCGCCAGGGCAACAATGCGTTGAACACCCGGCAGACGCAGACTCAGAACCAGGGGTTTGGTGCGGGGCAACGAACGGGCACCGGCTTCGGGGGCAACGTGGGCGGGGCCAACTTCGGAGGGCAGCGGTAGTCGGGGATGTCCGTCAGGACGGCTGTCTTGAGGCGATCGAAAGTATCCAACATGCCAAAGGAATCGTTGTTCCAAACCGATGCCCGACCGGGGCCGCAGGCGTTGTGCGGTCCGAAGCGTTTCCCACGCCTCCGGGGCGCTTCCGCCGCCTGGATGCGTCCCTTTTTCGCCGCGGCGTGGGTTGCCGCGGGCGTCATGGCCCTGACCAGCCCCGCATGGTCGCAGACCGCCCAGCGGGCCGGGGCCATCAACTACCCGAGCAGCACCCAGATCGGAGGGGCCACGGTCACCTTCGATCAGGAGACCCGGAAGCTGATCGTGGTGGCCGACGAGGAGACGGCGTCCTACGTGAGCCAGGTGGTCACCAACCTCGACCGTCCGGCGCCCCAGGTCCTGATCAAGGTGGTCTTTCTCGAGGTGACCTACCGCAAGGGCTTCGACATCGGAATCGAGGGGAACTACCGGCGCGGCATGGGCAATTCGACGACCGGAAGCATCAACCAGGCCTTCGGTCTCGCCCAGCAGGGCGCGTTGCCGACCCCGCCCGGCGCCGGGATCTACCAGATCCTTGGAGACGATTTTCAGGTGACGCTGCGCGCCATCGCCGAGGCCGGCAAGACCGAGGTGCTGTCGCGTCCCTCGATCCTTGCCCGCAACAACCAGCAGGCGGTGATCACGGTCGGGCAACAGGTGCCGCTGATCACCAACGTGCGGTACGACAACTTCGGCAACCAGATCAACGCCGTCAGCTACACCAGCGTTGGCATCATCCTGCGGGTCACCCCTTTCATCACTTCGGACGGCATGGTGGAGATGATTGTCTCGCCGGAGATCTCGAACCTCTCGGACGCGACGGTGCCCATTGCGGCCGGGGTGAACGCTCCGGTGATCAACTCGCGGTCGGCGGACACGGTGGTGGTCACGCCGGACGGGCAGACGGTGATCATCGGGGGGCTGATGTCGAACAACAAGATCGAGACCGACAGCAAGGTGCCGTTCCTGGGTGACATCCCGCTGCTGGGAAACCTGTTCAAGCGGCGGAGCCAGGCGGGGACAAAGACGGAACTGCTGATCTTTCTCACGCCGCACATTGTCAAGGCGCCGGCCCATCTGGCGGCCGTGGCGGACCGGGAGCGGGCGCATCAGGAACTGGTCCCGCAGGCCTTCTCGGAAGCCGAACTGAACCGCTTCCTGCACGATCAACCGCGTCCCGCGCCGGCCCCCGGCCGGGGTGAAACCCGGTCCGAACGGCGTCAGCGCAACCGCTGACCTGCGCCGGGCCCCCGCATTCCCCGTGAGCGCGCACATCAGTCGGAGCACCCGGTGGGTGTACGGGGGGCTCACCCTCCTCTGGCTGCTGGTGGTGGGCTGGCAGGTGGTCGAGCACCGGAGGGTGCGGCAGGTGGCGCGGACCGAACTGATTCACCGGGCCAAGGACATTTCGACGACACTCGGTTTTGTCATCCATTCGCAGCGGCGGTTCGGGGGCCTGGTCTCGAAGGAACGCATCGAACTGGCCCTCAAGCCGCTCATCCGTCCCGGGGAACTCCACACCATCGCCCTTCTCAACGACGCCGAGGAAGTGGTCGCGTCCGCGGGGGAACCGATCGAGTTCGACCTCCGGGAACTGGTGCCCCGGGCGGAGTACTGGCGCCGGGATTTCGTCGCGTTGATGAACCTGGTGGACCTCGGGACGAATGTGACCAGCGAGGCCGAGTCGCGCTCGACCACCATCGTTCTGCCTCCCCGCAACGAACGGACCGGCCTTGGGCCGGAGCGTCCACCCGGTCCGCCGCCCGGAGGGCCCGAAGGATTCCGGTCGCGGGCTGCGGGCGGGGCCCGGGAGCGCGACGAGACGGATGAGGCCGGAGGCGAAGGGCACGAGGAGTGGAACCGGCCGAGGCCTCGCCGGGGGGATGGCCGGTTCCCGTTTGGGCGCCCGTTCTGGATGGGCGAGGAGGAGTACCGGACGCTGGTGCAGAAACAGGGGGTGCACAGTTTCGTGCTGGTGTTGTCCACCCATTCGATGCGGGCCGTCTGCACGCAGGACCTGTGGGCGCGCGGGGTGATCGCCGCGTTCGCCGCGGTGTCTGCGCTGGGGTTGGGTCTGGCGTGGCGGAACCTCGGCCATTCCTCCGAACTGGAGGTGCGCCTGGCGCGGGCCGCCGAGTTGAACACCCGCCTCAAGGAGATGAACCTCGCGGCGGCCGGCCTGGCGCACGAGACGCGCAATCCCCTCAACATCATCCGGGGGCTGGCCACGCTGATTTCGCGGCAGGTCGCCGGATCCCCCGAGATCGAGGCGAAGTCGCGCGACATCATTGCCAAGACGGACCGGGTGACCGCGCAGCTCAACGAGTTCATCAACTACTCGCGCCCGCGCGAAGTGCGCTGGAGCGCGGTGCCGCTGGGCAGCGTTGTCGCCGAGGTGGCCCGGGCGTTGGGCTCGGACCTCGAGGAGCGGGGGATGACCCTCGATGCCGCCCCGGACCTGCCGGCGGTGCAGGGTGACGAACCGCTGGTGCGGCAGGCGCTGTTCAACCTCTTCCTCAACGCCATTCAGGCGGGGGACCGCGGCGGGCGCATCGAGGTGGTGTCGCAACGCTCCGATTCGGGCGGGTTCCGGATCCAGATCCGTGACGACGGACCGGGTGTGCCGGAGGCGCTGCGGGAGGAGATCTTCCGGCCGTACTTCACCACCCATCCGGGCGGGACGGGCCTGGGTCTGGCGGTGGTCCAGCAGATCGTGTTGGCCCACGGCTGGGAGATTCGTTGCCTGCCCAACCGGCCGCGCGGCGCCGTGTTCGAATTGAGTCGCCTCCAGGCGGCACCCAAGGCCTGAATCGGAGTCCCATGCGCTCCGCCGCCCGCGACGCCCCGGTTTCCGCGGCCCGCCTCCTGATCGTGGACGACGATGCCGGACAGCGGGGTCTGCTGGAGGCGTTTCTGCGGAGCCAGGGATTCGAGACGGTGACGGCCCCATGCGGGGAGGAGGCCCTGGCCCTGCTCGCCGAGGGCGGCTTCGGGATGATGATCTCCGATGTGCGGATGCCGGGGATCTCCGGCCTGGAAACGCTGCGTCGGGCCCGCGAACGCCATGCGGTGCTCCCGGTCCTGCTGGTGACGGGGTACGCCGACATCCGGGAGGCGGTGGGCGCCATGCGGGATGGCGCGGTGAATTACCTCTCCAAACCGATCGACCTGGACGAATTGCTCGCGTCGGTGCGGCACGCGCTGGGCCTGGTCCAGGCCGGTCCCTCTCCCGCCGTTCCCGACCGTGCCCTGCCCCCGCATGTGGTGGCGCGAAGCCCCCTGATGCGGGCCCTGTTCCGGGATGCCGCGTTGATCGCCGGGTCCGACAGCCGGGTCCTGATGGCCGGCGAGAGCGGGGCCGGCAAGGAGGTGCTGGCCGACGTGATCCATCATTGGAGCCATCGCGCGGACGGCCCCCTGGTGAAGGTCAATTGCGCGGCCATTCCCGAGGCGCTTCTCGAAAGCGAGTTGTTCGGCCACGAACGTGGTGCCTTCACCGGGGCCACCAGCCAGCGGATCGGACGGTTCGAGCAGGCCACCGACGGGACCATCTTCCTGGACGAGATCGGCGACATGTCGCCGAACCTTCAGGCCAAGCTCCTGAGGGTGACCCAGGACGGCCGCTTCCAGCGGGTCGGTTCGAACCGGGAGATCGGCTCCAACGCGCGCATCCTGGCGGCCTCGAACCGGAACCTCGAGGAGGAGGTCCGCCAGGGACGGTTTCGCGAGGACCTGTTCTACCGCCTCAACGTGGTGGAACTGAGCGTCCCCCCTTTGCGCGAACGGCGGGAGGACATCCAGCCTCTCGCCAACCATTTTCTCGAGCAGTTCGCCCAAGGCCGGGCCCGCCTCTCTTCCGCGGTGACCGAAATCCTCGATCGCTACGCCTGGCCGGGCAATGTGCGGGAACTTCGCAACGCCATGGAACGGGCCGCGCTCCTCTCGCGCGGCGACGTCGTCCTGCCCGAACACCTGCCCAACCGCATCCGCGCGACGGCGACGGTCACGGCGGGGCCGCCGCCGGACCCCGGCGAGGTGATGCGTCTCGATGCCCTCGAACGGCAGACCATCCTTCAGGTCCTGCACGAGCAGGATTTCAACCGCACCGGGACGGCCCGTGTGCTCGGCATCAGCCGGCGGGCCCTGATCTACAAGCTTCAGCGCCTCCGGGAACTCGGTTGCAGGGTCGATGCCCCGGGCACCGGTTCCGGCACGCCCGGCCTCGAAAGAGGTTCCGACCCGGCCGCACAGCCTCCGGAATCCTGACCCCGGGGAGAAGGAGCGGCTAGTCGCGCCGTTGTCCGGGATCCTGCGGCGTACCCGGCACCGGCGTGTCCTCTTCCGGCGTGACCTCGACCGGCCCATCGAAGAGTCCGGGATCCCGGGGCGGAGGATCCGCAAGGGGCTGTGCCTCAGGCGGGGGCGAGACGGCGCCCGGAGCCGGCATCGGCGCGGGGGACTTGGCGGGAGTGGAGGGTGCGACGGGTTCGACGGAATCCCCATCATCGGGCAGACGCCCACTCGCCCCTGCGGGGGAATGGACCGGAACGTCTTCCGGGAATGCATCGGGGACGGCCGGTTCCCCGGGTTCCCCGGGTTCGTCTGGCACGACATCGGTGGGAACGAACAGATCGGGGAGCACCACCAGGGCGATGCGACGGTTTCGGGCGCGGCCTTCGGGGGTGGCATTGTCGGCGATCGGCTGATGTTCGCCGCACCCCACCGCCGAAAGCCGCCTGGGGTCCACTCCGGCCTTCTCCGTGAGGTACCGGACCGCCGCCAGGGCGCGGGCCATCGAGAGTTCCCAGTTGCTGGGGAAGCGCAACCGGATGGGAACATTGTCCGTGTGCCCGAACACCTGGACCGGACGGTTGGTGTACCGGGCAAGGACCTGGGCCACTTCGTCGAGGACCCTCATGCCCTCCGGCTTCAGGGTGGCGTCCCCGGAATCGAACAGGATGCGGTCGAGGATCGTGACCGTCAGGCGCCCCTGAAGATCGGAGACGGCCACATCGCGGGACTCGAGGACGGAGCGCAGTTCCGATTCGAGGCGCTTCTGGGAGCTGGCAGCCCGGGCCATCTGTTCGGCGAGCGCCTCCTCACGATCCCGCGTCATCTCCACTTCCTTCCACGCCTCCGCCAGTCTTGCAGCGTGGGCCTCGCCGTCGCGGCGCAGATCGGAGAGCTGGGTCCGGACGATCTCGAGTTGGCGATGTTTCTGCCAGGCGACGTAGCCGGTGGCACTCAGGACCGCCACCACCACCATGCCGAAAAACACGAACCACGCCTCGCGATTCATCGGCGCCAGCCTAGGGCTGGGACGCGACGGGAGCGATGCGGAATCGCACGCCGCTCCCGCGCCCGGCGCATCCCCGGGTTCTGCGTGAGAAGGCAGCGAATCGGAGGAACGACCGGAAGGGGGCGCCGGCAGCGCGAGCGTCGGGGTGCACCCGGTTCATGCGACCTGTCTCCAGGCCTTCGCTGCGGCGCCGAGCCAGCCGGCGTCGGCCCCGGTGGCGGCGCGGAGCATCGGCAGGCCGCGGTGGGTCTCCGACCAGATGTGCCGGCGGGTCGCGGCGATGAATTCGTCCCAGTACGCGCCCTCGCTCAAGCCCAGTCCGCCGCCCAGAACGACGGCCTCCGGGTCGAGAATGTTGACGAGCAGAGCGACCTGGGACTCGAGAGCGCGGCTTGCGGTCGTGACGATCCGGCGGGCTTCGGGATGGCCGGACATGGCCGCCGCCAGCACGTCCTGACCGCTCGTGGCCACGCCGCCAACGGCGTTGAAGCGGGCCACCAGCGCCGGGCCGGAGGCGATCTCCTCCAGCGTGCGCGTGTTCACGCCGCCACAGGTTTCGCACGGCACGCTCAAAGGACTGCTGCCCATCGTGCCGGTCGCACCCCGCGAGCCGGCATACGGCCGTCCGTCGAGCATGAGACAGCAACTGATGCCCGTGCCGACGGTGACATAGAGGAAATCCCGGAAGGTTTGTGCCGCACCGAACCACGCCTCGGCCTGCGCGGCGGCGCGGACATCGGCTTCCAGCACCGTCGGGGCGATCGCCGCGAGTTCCTCGCGCACGGGCTGGTCCAGCCACCGGATACAGTTCGCACTGGCCAGCCGGCCTTCGCGGTCCACCAGTTCGCACACGCCGAGACCGATCGCCTGGATCGTCTGCCCGCGTGCCACGGCCTCCCCGGCCAGTTCCCGCGCGAGCCGCAGCACCTCGTCGAGCACCGCGCGTCCGCCCCGTTCCGCGCGCGTCGGAATCGTGCGCCGCCCGTACAGCGAACCCTCCGGAAACGCCGCCAGCCCGGCGGCGATCTTCGTCCCGCCCACATCGATGCCCACGGCAAGGAAGCTCATGGTCCGGCTTCCGTTCGACTCGCGGCGGCGGCATCGAGGAAGACCTGTGTGTCGCCATGGCCCTGGAGCCACGACGCCGGGCAGGACGCATCGCGTGGGCCGTGCCGCATGGACGCCACAGCGGCGGCCTTGTGCGGGCCATAGGCCATGATCAGCACCCGTCGTGCGGCGAGGATCGTCTTCATTCCCACCGTCGCCCCGCGCGAGGGCGCGTAGTCCCCGTTGAACCACTGCCGGTTCGCCTCGACGGAGATGGCATCGAGATCGAGCACGCGCGCGACGGAATCCTCCGCGCTGCCCGGCTCGTTGAAGCCGAGATGCCCGTTCTGGCCGAGACCGAGAACGATGACATCGAGGCCGCCCATCTCCCCGATGCGCCGCTCGTGGGCCCGGATGCAGGCCAGCGCCTCCGCCTCCAGCGAACTCACCATGAATCCGTTCGCGGCCGGCACCCCCCACGGCCCGACGGCGGTGCGGCGGATGAGATTGGCACAGTTGCGGGGTTCATCCCGCGGCACACCCACGTACTCGTCGAGGGCGAAGACATTCAGATGGGCGAGCGCCAGCCGGCGCGCAGCGACAAGCCGGTACAGTTCGAGCGGCGTGTTCCCTGCGGCGAGCATCACGTTGCGGGTTCCCGGCGCGACCAGCCATCCCGCCAGCGTTTCGGCAGCGGCGGCGTTGGCCTGTTCGGCCGTCTGAAAGACCAGGACATTCATGGTTCAACCCAGGGTGATATGGACAAAGGCATGTTGGCGGGGGAACGGGTGTTCATCGTCGTCACGGAGTTCTCCATGGCGCCCTGCCCGGGGCATCGCATCGGATCCTACGCGGCCTGACTCACGCCCGCTGCCAGCGCCCGGATGTAGGCCGCGTTGCAGCCGCAGCATCCGCCCGCGTACGCCACGCCCTCGGCGCGCGCCCATTTCCCGAACTCCACAAACGCACCGCGCGGGACCTGGATCGTCTCCAGGTCGTCGGGGAACGCCGGCAGGCGCGTGAAGCTGTGGCATGCCTCCGTGGTGTGGAACGCCGCCGGCTGCGCGGCCAGCGGCACCGTCGCCGCCGCGCGCATCTCCCGCAGCAACGGCAGCATCCGTTGCGGGTCCTGTTCGCAATTCGCGCCCACGGCAATGGCCCCGAGATCCGCCATCGCCCGCGCGCATTCGGCAGGCGTCCTGTCGTCACTGCACCGGGTGATGAGGGGACGGAAGCTCATGGTCGCCACGGCGGGCAGGCCGGCATCCGCCGCACATCGCAGCGCGACCTCCATCTCCGCGAGGTGGAAGAAGGTCTCGAGGATCAGGAAGTCCACGCCCGCATCCTTGAGCAGCCGGATCTGCTCGGCGAGATGGTCGCGCGACTTGTCCAGTGAGGTCATGCCCTCCCGTTCCGTGAGCTGGGTGCGGGAGACGCTGCCTGCCACCAGCGCCCGGTCGCCCGCGACCTCCTTCGCCAGCTTCACGGCGGCGACATTGATCCTTTCCGTGTCCGCCCCGTAACCGGCGCGGTTCAATTTTTCACGCGTGCCGAAGAAGGTCAGGGCCTGAAGCACGTTCGAGCCGGCCTTGAGGAATTCACGGTGCAGTTCGCGGAGCGCGTCCGGGTTCTCGATGGCCACCTCGGGCGTGAACTGCCCGCTGCCGCGTCCGGTGCCGACCTTCTCACGGCCCGAGCCGCTGTCCACGTGGCCGCGTCGTTCGAGTTCGATGAGATAACCGCCGTCGCCGATGACGACACCCGTGCGCAGAAGCTCAGTGATGGATTGGGGCATGGAGATTCATGAGGTTGAGACGGCCATCCCGGAGGTTCGGCCGGCGGTCTCCCACGAGAGCGCGGCCACGGAGACCAGCGCGGCGGCGATCGCCACGGCCTCGCGCGGGCCGATGCTCTCCTGAAACCAGAGCACGGCCACGGGCACGCTGATGATGGGATAGAGATTGCTCATCGGCGCGATCACCGAGGCCTGACCGCCGCGCGCGTAGGCAGCCAGCACGGCGAAGTTCCCAAACGCGATGAAGAATCCGAGCGCCGCCGCCAGACCCCAGGCACGCGGAGGAATCGCCTCCGGCCACGGCGCCCGCAACGCAAAGAAGATCCCGACCGGCACGAACGCGCCAAGATAAACCAGCGCCGCCGTCTCACCGGGGAGATGGTTGGTGGCCACCTTCTGGAGGAAACCCGATGCGCCCCAAAGCAGGATCGGCGGCAGCGCGAACAGGACCGTGCTCGACAGCAGCCCACGCTCGTGCTGCACGTTGAACAGCCAGATGGCGACGAACGACATCGCGAGGCCGGCGAGCTGGACACGGTTCATGCGCTCGCGCAGAAGCAGCACCGCGAGCAGCACCGTGACCAGCGGCGAGATCGCCGTGAGCGACGCGACCGCCGCGACCTTCTCGCCGCGCGCCAGGGCCGCGTAGAACGCGATGTTCCCCAGGCAGGTGATGACGCCGCCGAGGAAGGCAAGCGCCAGGCCCCTGGATGACGCACCTCGCAGCCTGCCCCGGCTGCGCCACGCGAGCGCAGGCAGAATCGGCAGCAGACCGAGCGTCGAGAGCGCCTGGCTCTGTTCCGCCGTGAGCGCGTCGCCAAGCGCCTTGGACAGCACCGCCCACAGCCCCCAGGAGAGCAGCGCGGTGGTCGTCCAGATGAACCAGGCGGGCACGGCGGCGAGGATGAAGAGCCCGCCCGCGCCGGGCAATGCCTTCGATGGCCCAAGGAAACCCCACCGTTCGCCAGCGGGACAGGCGCCTGCAGGTCAGGCCTTGGGTTATTGACCCTGGATGGGAGGCTCGGCTCCCGGATGCGAATCGCCTGTCGTGTAACGTTTGGTTCCTTTCCATGTAAGTAGGGCCGGTAACGATTCCCATGGAGTCAGACCCGGCATGAAGACACCGCGCACAGCGATCGCCCGCCCCGAACCCAGTTTCTCCCGGCCTCCGGCACCGCGCACAACGGCGCTCTCCCGGATTGCCCCCCTCCTGCTTCTCCCCTTCCTGGCCTCCTGCGGACCCTATACAACCTCGAAGACCACGGCAGTCGCCAGCGAGGGCGTTGCGTTGAGTCAGGGGGCGATCGCGGTTGTCGGGAGTCAGGCGATCTCACCCGACACACTCCTGGGCGCGTGGATCCAACGCAATCAGGGGACGGTCGCACCGGCAGACAAGGCCGCCGTGCTGGATGACCTGATCAGGCGTGAACTTCTCCATGCGGAGGCCCGGAGGACGGCATTCGACGAGCGCCCGGACATCCTTGCCGCCTGGCGTGACTTCGTCATCAATCGCTTTGCCGAGGAACGGGAGCGTACAGGTGGGGCCCTTCCTCCACCCACCGAGGCGGAAATCGAGGATCACTATGAGCGTCACCTGAGTCACTACTCATCTCCAGAACGCATCCGGGCCGCCCTGATCCTCATCCGGCAGTCCCCGCTTGCCGATGAGGAGAGGAAGGAGGCCCTGGTGGCACGACTGGCAGCGTTGCGGGATCAGGCTGTCCAACAGGCGGATTCCGCTCCGGATTTCGGCGAACTGGCCCGGGCACACTCGGAGCATCGGGCGACACGACATCTGGGAGGAGACGTCGGATGGATGACTCATGACACGGCAGCCGGCGCCTGGCCCGACGAGGTGGTTACCGCCCTCTTTGCGCTTCGCCGGCAGGGCGAAATCAGCCCGGCAATCAGGACCTCAGAAGGGCTCTTCCTTCTCAAACTCATCGCCCGCCAGCCCAGCGAGCCTCTTCCCCTGGCCGACGTTCGGGAGCGCATCAGCCAGCAACTCAGCCGGACTCGGGCCCTTGAGGCGGAAGCGGCGTTCTACGAGGGTCTCAAGCGAGCCCACCCGGTCCGCATCGATACCAACCTGCTGGCAGAACTCTGCCAGGCACCGCCCCGGGTCGCCATCCGCCCGCCGCATCTGCCGCTCCGCTGATCGATCCACCCGCACTCCCCCTCCATGATCCCACTGAAATCTCCAAGGCACGAAGAGTCCGAAGGCCAGGCACCGGAAGCCGTTCCGCCCTTCCTTCCTTCGTATCTCTGCGTTGCAGCCGTCCTTCTTGCAGTCGCCATGCAGGCGCCCGCGCAATCGCTTACCCAGACCTTCAACCTGCAGCCCGGCTGGAATGCCATCTGGCTTGAAGTGGATCCGCCCGACCGCACGCCCGCCGTCGTGCTTGGGGACTTGAATTTCGTCAGCTTGTGGACCTGGTCCGAACGCGTCAGCGCAACGGACTTCATCCAGAATCCCAGCTCCAGCGGATGGAACAGGGCACAGTGGCTTGCGGCCTTTCCCGCGCAAAGCCCCGAAGCCATGCTCGGCAACCTCCATGCGATACTGCCCCGGCGCGCCTATCTCGTTAAGATCGCGGGCACCAACGCCGTGGACTGGCATGTCACGGGCACTCCATCCCTTCAGACCACCGAATGGCTGCCGGGCCGCTTCCACCTGCGCGGCCTGCCGGTGGATCCGGGGGCGCCACCCACCTTTCTTGGCTTCTTCAGACCTTCCCCAGCCCATTACGACACACGACAGGCAACCCTGGAGCCCGCCTATCGCCTGAAACCCTCGGGCGAATGGGTCGAAATCGACCCCAATGCCCCGGTGCGTCGCGGAGAGGCCTACTGGATTCGCGCCCGGGCACCCTCGAACTACCAGGGTCCATTCAGCCTCGAACACACCAGCGGACCGGGACTCGAATTCGGCGATGCCGCGCCGCGTGGCCGTCTGACCGTGCGAAACCACAGCGTCCTGTCCCAGGTCATCCGGTTCGAGTCGGCCACGGACCTCGAATCGCCCCTGGCGCTGGACCATGGATCCCTCGCGACCCCCCGGTTCACCGGCTTCCAGACGCACGAGGAGGGTGTCGCTCCGGGCGGGGTGAAGCACCTGAGGCTGCTGGTGGACGCGGTGCCAGGCAGCTTCAGCACCCACACCAACATCTACCGTGCCAGCGACGGCCAGGGCACGATGTACTACCTTCCCGTTCGCATCGCGGCATCGCAACAAGCCGGGTCAGGATCGACCGGCGGTCTCACCAACGGATCCTTGAACACCGGCCTGTGGATGGGATCGGTCGTGATCACCAACGTGGCCCAGGCGCATGCCACCAACGCGACGGCCGCGGGAACGGTCTCCGCGGGATTCCCCATGCGCGTGCTGATTCACGTGGATGACCACGGGCAGGCCAGTCTTCTGCGTGAGGCGGCCCTGCTCTACGGTCGCACCACCCCGGACGGGCAGTCGAACCCGGCTCCGTTCTCCTTGTTGGTGACACAACCGGCGCGCCTGGCCAGGGTCCTCGCTGCCAATCCTGCTTCGGGCCGGATCACCGGCCGGCGTGTATCCACCTCCCACTTCGACTTCGACACCCGATCCGGCCAGTACGAGCTGCCGCTGACTGGCATCTTCGCGATCGGCAATCAATTGACGGGTACGATCGATCTGACGCCCGACCTGCCCGGAAATCCATTCCTTCACCGATATCATCCCGATCATGGGACCAACCGTGCCTACCCGGTGAGCAGGGATTTCACCTTCCGGTTTGAAGCAGCCGAGATTCGCACGGGGAACCGTACACTTCCCGCCATTGCGGGCACCTACTCCGAAACCATCATGGGCCTTCACAAACTGCCGCTGATGACTTCGGGGTCGCTGTACCTGCAACGCATCTCGGAGGTGGGCACCCTGAACGCCGAGGCGCCGTCAGCCTTCTAGGCACCCCGGCCATCCACCAGGAGACTCCTTGCATGAAACTGATCTCTCGTTTCCTCCCATTCCGGCCCGTCGCGATGTGGCTTCTGCTGGCGTGCGGGCCCTGGGGCCTTCCCGTGCCGGCTGCCAGCGTTTATCCCAATCCGTCGTCCCCGGACCCCTATCGTCCGGCGAATCTCCGTCTCTACGGATCCGCGCAGTTCGTTGATGTCAGCGCGGACGGGATCGCCTACCACTACCTCTATCCCGGCCATGAAAATCAACCCGGCATGGTGTTGATCGACCTCCCGGGTTCCGGCAGGACTGCGCCGGATGCCTTCACCGTCGAATTTGTTCTGGCAAAGCGGACGGTGATCCTCGATCGGGCTTTCAGCTTCAACTTTGGAAACATCGGCGCTTCCGATCTTGCCAGTGGATCTGGGGGCGCCGGCAACGGGCTCACCATCTCATTCGTCGGTGAAATCGAGAAAGACATAGTACAGACCCATATCCAGGCCAAGTGGGGAGGAGCGTTGCTTGGCAGCGCCGTCCTGAGGATCCTGCCTGTCGCCTGGACCATCTCTTATGAGCACGGCCATCTAAACATCACCTTTCTGGATCCGGAGTGAGAACCAGTTAAGTGGCTCAATAATTGGCAGGTTGATCCCCCGCCCGATCCAGCCTGGCGCTTCGCATGGATCTCGGACACGGAAGTGCCCGTGCATTATCGCGCAGCGAGTGGACCTCCGCCGTCTCCGACACCCGGAATGCGGATCTCCGCCTTCGGAGCCCCCCGGCTCGTCGGAACGTTGACGAATCGCACAAGCTTTCAGGATCACGAGGACAGCTTCAGCTTTCAGTTCGCATCGCTTGATCCCGTCATATCCCAATCCCATCTCTATATCACCACGTCCAACCCCTCCGTCATCTCGACCAACGACATCTCCATTGTGGAGTCTCCAGGGACCGCTTACGGGGAGCCTTACGACGCAGACCTGGTCCTGATACCTCGTCGCGGTGTCACTGGGTCCTCCACCGTCACCCTCATGGCGGATCAGGGAGGCGGCTGGCCGCCTGTGAGTCTCGGCAGCTACCTGCACACGATTCAGAAGAACATTCCACCCACCATCTCCGCACTGGGTTCGGTCGTCCAGCCTCAGGGCGCCACCTGTGTCGTTCCCTTCTCGGTGGGCAGCGACCACTGGCCGCTGAAATCCCTGTTCCTGAACATTGAGCTCGACCATTCGAACTGGGACCTCCTTCCGCAGGTATTCATGCAGGGATTGGGGCGCAATCGCACTCTTGTCTTCACCCCGGCGCTGCACCGGACCGGGGAAGCCGAGTTCATCGTGACCGTCACCGACGGTTCCGGAGACGAGGCCACCAGTTCACTGAAGGTGACCGTCGTCCCGAATCAGGTTCCCCCCGCCGTTCTTGGATCCGGCTTTGCACTGGACCTGAATCGAAACAACTCCGAAGTGCAGAACATCGAGGTCCCGCAGTACGCGGTGGACCGGAACTTCAACCCCGATCAGGGAGATCGCTTCACCCTCGAAGCATGGGTCAATCCTGCCTCGGTCGGCAGCCGGACCATCCTGTCCAGAGGAGCCGGGCCAAACGACAGCTCGGAGTTCATTCTGGGGTTGATCGCCCAGTCGGGCGCGATGCGCCTCGGGTTCATGGCTGCCGGAGATTGGGACTACTCGACCTCGGAGATACCCACCAACCGCTGGACACACGTCGCGGTGACCTATGACGGCGCGGTGAAAACCTTCCATATCAACGGCGTCCAGGACAGCTCGGCGAGTCGAGCGGGGCCCCTCTTCCAGTCGCCGGACAACCTGTTGTTCATTGGAATTCAGGGTGCCGACTGTCAGTGCAATCCGTTCGTCGGATCGTTGGATGAGGTGCGTGTCTGGAACGTCGTCCGCTCACCCAGCCAGATCCAGGCATCCATGCAGGCGCCCCTGGACCCGGCCAGCACCGGCCTGCTGCGGTATTACCGGTTCGACGAGGGATTCGTTCACTTCGACTGGGGGAATGACTCCTTGCAGGGCGGGGCACCATCGCCAGGCGGTCAGGTGCGGGACTCGAGCCAATCCAACCGGGGCGCCGGGACCGTCAATTTCCCCGGCTTCATTCCCGGCGTGCCCGACGGGATCGTGGTGCCTGCTGTGCAGGCCGAGCCTTTGACCCTCGGACTGGGCGCCGCGGCACAAGGCACCAATGTCTGGGGAACCGCCGGCCTGGCCAGGGAAATCTATTTTGGTTCGAACAGCATCTCGCTCGCCTCGGGCATCGTGAGCTGGCCCTACTATCCAACGAGGCCGGACATCGTCCTGCCGGCAGGCAAAGGCCTGGAGGTGCCGCCCGGCGGCCCGGTGCTCTACGGAGAGCGATTCAGGGGCTATCTCCTGCCCCCTGTATCAGGCACGTACACCCTGGCGATTGCCAGCTCCAATGAGGGTCAACTGTGGCTGGGCGACAATGAAAGTCCCGACAGCAAACGGCTGGTCGCCCGCTCTCCCGAGGCAGGCGTCGCCTTCCGCCAGTTCAATCGGGACCCATCGCTGCAGAGCGCCAGTGTCAACCTGACCGCCGGACAACGCTACTATCTCGAAGTGCTTCATCAGGCGGGTGATGGCAAGGATGCCAGCCCGCACTTGTCGGTGCAATGGACGCTCCCCGATGGAACGATCGAAAGCCCACTGCCTCCGTATCGCACCCAACCCTTGGGTGGCGCCCCTTCGGAGGGCGCGTTCACGTTTGTCGATGTTCGCCCGCCTGGGTTCGGAACACTGACCGGTGCACAGGCCGACGGAACCTATTTGGGTGCCACCAACTTCTTCGGACAGGATGAATTCGCCTACATGGTGTTGTCCGGCGGAAAGGCCTCCCCCCCGTCGCGTGTCGTGCTCGATGTGAAGAATCGCAACGATCGTCCGGTGGCGGGTTCCCTCAACGCATTGAGGTTCGACGGTGCCTCGGGGACGCTGCAGACGGGCTCCGCCCTGAACCTGACCGACGGTTCCTTCACGATCGAGTTGTGGGCACGACAGCTCAATGGGACACAAGGCTGGGCGGAGACGCTGTGGTGTCACGGAACTCTGGATTTCAATCACTTTGCAACGCTGGGCTGGCAGTCGGATGGACGCCTGCGTCTCTCGATCGGCAACACCAACCTGGTCAGTCCTGTTGCGGTTGCTGACAGCCAATGGCATCACTACGCAACGGTTTACGACGCAGGAGCGAAACAGGTCGAAATCTATCGGGACGGCATCCTGCTTGTGTCCTCGGCCTTTACGGAAGGCTATCACGGAAATGGGCCGCTCGTGGTGGGGAGCTTTCCCGGACACCCGCCCAGCCAGTACTTTGCAGGCGATATCGACGAGATCCGGGTGTGGCGCAGCGCCCGGGATCGCCTGGACATTCTCTCGACCATGACGACTCCGTTGGGAGCCGCCGAGGAACCCGGCCTGTACGCCTACTATCGCCTGGATGAGGGCAATGGCCTTCGCGCCGGGGACTCGAGTGCCCCCAAGTCAGGCGTCGCCCTGGATGCAACCCTGCTTGGGGAGTTTTCATGGATCCAGGGAGCGCCTGGATTCCTTCAGGTCACCCTTCCGCGGAACAGTCCCGGGCATCGCTTCTTTCTTTCGGGATATGATTTTGGCGGGGCGCCGCTGACGTACCGGGTGACGCGCCAGCCGGCTCATGCGAAGGTCACCCTTGATCCCCTGAATCCAGGCGAGGCGGTCATTGTCCCGAACCGAAACTTCTACGGCCAGGACGAGCTTCGATACACCGTGACCAGCGAGCGGGGGACATCGCCCGAAGTCACGCTGCAACTGGAGGTGGCGTTCATCAACATCCCGCCCGTGCTTGGACGGATCCGCGACCAGGAGATGGAGGAGGAGGATCCCCCGTTGGTCGTGCCATTCCTGGCGATCGACGAGGACGATGCCAACGGTGACGGCCTTATCTTCACCGCGACCTCATCGAACCAGCAACTGCTTCCGCCCGAAAGGATGGTATTTGGCGGTTCCGGTACCAACCGGAACCTCACGCTCGACCCGGTGGAGGGGGAGGTGGGCACGGCGATCGTCGAGATCGAGGTGAGTGACGGCGTGGATCGCACCCGGACGCACTTCGAGTTGCTCGTCAATCCACGCCTGGCGTTCGCTGTGATCGATGTCGGGCACCTCACCGCAAACCCCTTCAGCGTTGCCACAGCCCTCAACCGTCAGGGCCAGGTGGCGGGATACTCCGCCCGCGACGCCTCGGGGACCAACGCGCGCCCGTTCTTCTATACGGGCCTGGACGAGCTGTCGCGAGTCCTTGAGCCGGCGAATCCCGGGGGCGGTCCGGCCCGCGCTTTGGGACTCAATGGTCTGGGACGAATGGTTGGGGAGGCCGTCACATCCTTGAGCGAGACCCACGCGTTCCAGGCGGACCCGCTGGGCAGCACCCAGCTCATGGATCTTGGGACGATCGAAGGGAGCGACTTCAGTGCCGCCACCGCGATCAACGATCGCGGCCTGATCGTCGGGTACTCCAGGCTTCAGGACGGCACTTACCGGGCATTTCAGGCGGGTACGACGCCGATCCGTGCGATCGAGATGCCTGCTTCCTTGAGCAGCATGTGGGCCACCGCCGTCAATGTCGCCGGTCAGATTGTCGGCCACGGCACCACAACCGGCTCCGGAGCAACCAATGCGTTCCTCACCCTCAACGACGTCACCACGGTTCTCGATCTGCCCCCGGGCGCCGAGCACGTGATGGCCACCTGGATCAACGATCAAGGCGTGATCGTGGGTCACGCCATTTTTCCAACCGCTCCCCGATCGAGGATTGTGACCTTCGACGGGAGCCGGTGGAACATCCTGGACGACATGATGGGTGGGGGGGAGGCCCAGGCCACCGGGATCAATCGTTTCGGTCAGATCATCGGGCGCGCCCTCACGACCAACGGCACCTGGCGCGCCTTTCTCTACTCGGATGGACGCGCCAACGATCTCAACGAGCTGATTCCGTTCGCGTCCGGTTGGGAGCTCACGACCGCCAACGCAATCAACGACCAGCTCCAGATCGTCGGCGCCGGAGTCACCAACGGTGCGACTCGTGCCATTCTGCTCTTCCCTGCCAGCGAGATTGGCCGGCGTGTCTTCCGTCCTGCGGGCACCCTTGGCATGATCCCTCAGATCCGGGTTCTCCAGGGAGAGGGGGATGACAACGCGGCCAACTCCTTCTTCTGGAGCTCGTACGAGCGAAAGTTGTTCGCCATCCGACCCGTCGTCGCCACCCTGGACTGGCGCACTGGAATCTATGCTCCGGTCACGAACGAGACCCAGTTCGGCGACAGTGTCATCCGCCAGGTCTATACCAATGAGGTCCTTGTCAGTACGCTCTCGATCAACACCTGGCCACGGGATCCCGAGATTCACGTTGCCAACACACCGGTTCAGCTTCAGCCGGACCATCCTTCCTTCAGGCACGGTCTCGTGGACCTGCTCTATTCGACCTCCGATGGTGCGCAGGTGGACCGCAATTCGAGGGTGTTCGACGCTCCGCAGGAGGGCTACAGCGTGGTTCATTACCTGCGCACGGAGGGCCGCCCCCTCAACGCCAGCCGGCAGCCCAACCACTTCACCGTCGTCCAGACGATTCCCTGGAATCATCCGGCACACCTGGTCTCCAACGTGACCTGGACCGTTGCCACGCCCCTGACCAACGCGCTTCACAATGACTATCCGGGTCTCAACGGATATGTCTATTTCCCCAATGCGGACTATGACGCGGTTGGCGACGATGCCGCGTACAGCCGGACGAACCGGAGCGGCGCGATCCTTCCTGTGAATGCCAGTCCAGGGCGCGATCCGCTGGTGGTCGTGTGGTATCAGCAGGACAGGATCGGCACGGCATGGTCGAGGCATCCCGTCCGATACCAGCTTCAATGGCCCACCAACGCCGGGACGATTGTCATCGCCAGCGGGCTCGGAACCGGCGCGCTGGATCCGGCGCGGTATCCGAACCTGCGCATCTACAACCAGCCCGATTCGAACCTGCCGGGCTTCAACCCGAACGAGGAGCACGCGCTGATCTCGAACGGACGGGTCTATGCCCTCCGCGACGACCTGAATGCGCGACTTCATGAAAAGGCCTCCGAGCCGTTCGTCCTGCTCAAGTTCCAGGATGCCGCAACCCATGAATGGCGAATGAAACCCTACAAGGTCGTGGCAGAGCAGGATCCCTGGTCATTCCAGTACTCCGCCCAGGTGGGACAGGAGATTCAACCGCCTGCGCCGATATCGGTTCTTCCACTCATGACTGCCAGGAACCATACCGTCTCGGGCCCTTCCTGGCGCGATTACCACGGGAGGATCTATGCCAGGGCGGGTGCTCCGGACGGTGGCGACACCGACATTGTGGTCCGCTATTTCTATCCCCTGCAGCCCGGATTCTTCTACGATCTCAACGGGGATGGAAAACCCGACGCGGAGGTGGGTGCTCCAGTCGCCTGGCTGGATGAACGCCCGGGCGGGGTGACCGGCGAGCCGATCGATGTCACGTACAAGGTGGCCTGGCCAGAGAATGTGCCCGCCCTTCAGGTGGGCCAGACCCTCACCACGGCGCGATCCGGGCTTCCGGACATTCTGGATATGGCGGACGCCCAGGTGATCTTCGACTCGCTAAACGACAAGGGCGCCAATCCCCAGGGCGCGGCGGCACGGCTCTTCGATCCGCTCACGCCACGCACGGTGCCCGTCGAGGAGTCCTTTCAGTTCCCCACCCAGGTCCGGCGGGAGATGGATGCGGCCACCGGCAATGAGATCTTCCCGGACCTGCCCTTCCAGCTTCGGGTTCGACTGTTCCATGATCCCTTGAATCGTCTGCTGGGATTCCGTGGTTTCAACTACGTCCCGGCGGATGGGGGAACGCCGCTGACGCTCCTCAATGTGATGAGCCAGCGGGAACGCGAAACGATTCTGGCCCTCAACACGGAGAGTGGCGGCCAGGCGTTCGAGGAGCTGATCGAGGCCCTGTATCGTAAGACTCGAAATCCGAACGACCTCGACGTGGACAAGAACGGAAGGCCCGATGACAGCCTGCTTATCGGGGTGACCACGCAGGTCATCACCAATGGCAACACCGTCGTGACCAGTTTCGTCGGGGAATCCTTTGGAGGCGGACCCAAGGGACTCACCGCCGGGCAGCCATTGCCAACGAACACCAACGGCAGCCCGCGCTATGTGGTGATTGCCGAAAACAATGACCCCAGGCTTCCCGGACTACCGGTCAGTCTGCACGTGATCCGAGTGGTCGAGGACCTGTTCGACGGCTCGCTGGCCTTCATTCAACCCGACAACGTCCTCGACGAACGCATCTCATTGCGGCACACCGCGGACTTCGCGGGGGCTCCGGAAAGCTTTGTCTTCCAGTGGTTCTACCAGCTGGACGCCCAGGGACTGGACGGGACCGTTCTCCCGGAGACCGATGTCCAGGGGAGGGTGACCGACCCGCGCGGATGGGAGCCCTATGCTGTCGAACCCGAGGCGGGCACGGGGGCGAATGACATCACGCTTGGAACCGGGACAGAGTCCGCCGTCGTGACCCTGTCCGATACCTGGTGGATCTCCCGGTTTGGAGTGCCCGGAACGAATGGAACGATACAGTGGAGTGGCTGGATCGGGGATCCGTCGGCGGCTTCGGCTCCCCGCGCGATGTTTGTGCCGGGGTGGATCAAGCGCGTCCTGAGCGGGATCAATCTTTTCAGCCAGCGCACCTCGGACTTTGACAATCATGCAGTGAATACCCTTGCCAGCGCCCTGGCCGAGGCCGGCCCTCGATATGAAGGGGACGTCGCCCTCAATCCCGACAAGTTGGACGAGTTCGGTTTGATCCAGATCTACGAGACCATCCTGCGACGTGGCGCTGCCATGAGCATCAACGGATCGCCGCCGTTGGATATCGAAGCCGCCAACGGGGCCCTGCTGCTCGCTGCGGGGCGCATCGCCGATCTGTACCTGCTTCTGGGGAACGAGGCCTTTGCCGACGCCGCGGATCCTACGATAGGACTCACCACGGATTCGGAGTCCTTGGGGAGCCTGGCGTCATCGATCTTCGCTTTTGAAGACCAGCTCGATTCCCTGCTTGAGGAAGAGCTGGCCCTCCTCCGGGGCCGGGATGACCGTGCGGCGGGCGTGGGCGGGGCACCCGTTTACAATCGTCTCTTCTGGAACTTCACCGGGAGCGACGGAGAAGTCGCCTACTCGCAGACCTACGGCATCCTGGATTGGAATCGGGATGGGTTCATCAATGCCCTGGATGCCAGGAGGCTCTACCCTCAAGGCCACGGGGATGCCTGGGGTCATTATCTCACAGCGCTGACCACGTATTACGATCTGCTGCGCAACCCCAATTATACCTGGATCCCCCGGCCAGAGAGGACCCTGATCGCCGGGGTGACCATCGAGGTGAACTACGAGGACGAACGCCGGTTTGCGCGCGCCGCGGCCGCCCGGGCCCGCACCGGGGCGGAGATCGTCGAGCGCACCCGCCGTTCAGACTTTTCTCCGGACCCCAACCTGAGTCTGCAAGGGTACGACGACACGGACCCCCGACGCGCCTGGGGCATGAGCGAGTGGGCGCGCCGCGCGGGAACCGGCGCCTGGTTCGATTGGGTGACCGGCAACGCGATCCTTCCTCCGGTCGATTCGACCCATGCCGGCATCGAAAGGATCGACCGGCTCTCCGTACCCGAGCTGTCGCAGATCGTGGCCGAGGCCATCGTCATCCAGAATGAACTCGACCAGGCCGATGCGGGTTTGAATCCCCTCGGGGTCGCCTCCGGAACCGTTCCCTTCGACATCGATCCGGACCTGCTCCAGACGGGCCTTTCCAGAACCACCCATTTCGAGCAGATCTACAATCGGGCGGTCGGGGCCCTTCGCAACGCCGTCACCACCTTCGATCGGGCCAGCCGGCTCAGCAACACCCTGCGTCGCCAGCAGGATTCGGCCGAGGCATTCTCCGTATCGGTCCTGCAACAGGAAACGGACTTCCGTAATCGCCTGATCGAGATCTTCGGGTATCCCTACGTGGGCGATACCGGAGCAGGAGCATCCTACCCCGCCGGCTACGATGGGCCGGACCTGCACCACTGGATGTACGTGGACACCCTCGACGTCACCCCGGAAAACAACCCGAGAAGTGAGGAGTTCACCGACCTCTGGAAGGGCTTCAGGAATGCGATTCACGACTGGGGTGCGGAATTTTCAAGAGCCACCTTCAACGCCCTGAGTCCCGTGTACACAAATCAGAGCATCGAAGTCGAGTATCCGGTTGCGGCTTCCGATTATGGGTTCGTGGCGCCCGCTTCCTGGGGGAAACGAAGGGCCGAGGGCCGGCTGCAGACCGCGCTTCGGAAGATGGTCGGTGCCCAGGCCGAACTGAGACAAGCAACCACCCTGTATGCCAATCATGTCACCGAGATTGAAGAACAGTTGGAACTGCTCGATGCCCGCTTTGGGTTGCGGGCCGATCAGATCCGATTGCTCGACGCGAAGGAGGGCGTTCTCACGACGTTCAACGCCCTGATCCTCTCCGCGAAGTCGGTCAAGATCGTCAGCGAAGGTGTGACCGAGGACATCCGCGAGGTTACCGGTGCCCTCATAGAGTCCATCCCCGATGTCGTCGGACTGGCCAGCGATGTCTTTTTTGCGGTCATGGCTTCTCTCTACTTTACCGGCCACTTCAGCAGCTCCGTTTCCGAGAAAGTCGCCGAAGCCGCCGAACTCTCGGAGGCAGCGTTGGATTTCTCCAAGGAGGTGGCCGAGGTGGCCATCGAACGGGAGATGGAATCGAACGAGCAGGATTTCGAGGTGAACGAGCGCGCCAAGGAACTCGAGGGGCTGGTCCGTGGAGAGGCGGCCTTGCGGCTGGACATCTTCCGGGCCAGCCAGGCCCTGCTGCAAGCGGCCCGCGATCTCGAGGCTGCCCTGGCCGAAGGAAACCGGCTGCTTCAGCGGCGTCGCGTCTTCCGAAGTACGGCCGCAGGCGAGATTCAGAAGAACCGGTATCGCGACCTGGCATTCCGCATCTTCCGGAACGACGCGCTCCAGAAGTACGACGCCCAGTTCGAGCTGGCTTCGCGGTATGTCCATCTGACCGCCGCCTCCTACGATTACGAACTCAACCTGGATGGCGAGAGATCCGCACGGTCGTTCCTTTCCGAGATTGTCCGGGAACGCAACCTCGGCGAAATGATCGACGGCGAGCCCGTCGCCGGTCGCGTGGGACTCGCCAGCATCATGAGCCGCATGCGGCAGAACTTCGATGTCCTCAAGGGACAGCTGGGTCTGAACAATCACCGTGACGAGCGTGCCCGGTTCTCGCTCCGGACGGAGGCGCTGCGAATCCTTCCGGGAGGCACCAACGACGCCGCGAATCTCAACTGGCGCACCGCGCTTCAGCAGGCTCGAGTCACCAACCTGTGGGAGGTTGCCGAATTTCGCCGTTACTGCCGGCCCTTTGCGCCGGAGGGCAACGGACCGCAGCCCGGCATTGTGCTGCGGTTCAGCACCGTCGTCACCGCAGGCCAGAACTTCTTCGGGCGGCCGCTGGGGCCGTTGGACTCGAGCTACGACGCCTCCGAGTATTCGACGCGCATCCGGTCGGTGGGCTTGTGGTTCAGCGACTACAATGCCGCCGGGCTCAGTTACACCCCGAGGGTGTATCTGGTGCCGGTGGGTGCGGATGTGCTTCGCTCCCCCAACGCGGGGGATTTCTCGTTGCGCCCGTGGCAGGTTGTTGAACAGCGCATCCCGGTTCCGTTTCCGATCGGGACAACCGAGTTGAACAATCCGGGCTGGATCCCCGAGCTGCACTCATTGGATGGCACCTTTTCCGATTTCCGGCGGCATTCGGCGTTCAGGGCCTATCACGATGCGGCCTTCGACAGCCGGGAATTCGCCGAGAGCACCCGGCTGGTGGGCCGGTCCGTCTGGAACTCGCAGTGGGTGCTGATCATTCCGGGGCTCTATCTCCTCGGCGACACGCCCGAAGCGGCCAGCGAAGGTCTGGACAGGTTCATCGATTCGGTCTCTGACATCAGGCTCTTCTTTCAAACCTACAGTTATGGCGGAAACTGAGAATCAACCGACACGTCGAGGTGCCTCAAGCCTATGAATTCCGAACCTTGCCAGGGCCCTGCATTTCATGGGCGGAGGGTGCGTTCCGCCGGGCCGTCCAGCCACGTGGCGCATTTGCAGGGGGGTCGGGAAGGGGGTCAGCGCGCCGGCATGGGCTGGAGATCGCTGACTGCTGCGATCCTTCTGATCTCCGGAGTGGGTGTTCACGGGGGAATTCCGCTCCCGGACCACGTTCTGTACGGCACCATTGCCTTGAATGGTCGCGCCGTGACCCGGATGGATACGGACGTGCGGATCGAGGCCCGGCGCAGTGTCCATGGCCCGGTGCTGGCCTCGTACCGGATGGGTTCATCCTCCGGGATGGGCGAATTCCACTATCAACTGCGGATCCCCATGGGCGACCGCCAGGCTGCTGCGACTCCCGACACCGCTCAACCTGGCGACGTCGTGGTGATCCTCGTCCGGAATGCCGCCGGGCTGCAGCATCAGGTTTCCCACCAGATCGTCGAGCCCGGCGCCGCGCTCCGTTTCGATTTCGGTGCCAGCCTCGACACGGACGGCGATGGAGTTCCCGATGGCTGGGAGCTTGCCCAGCTGGGTGGGGTCAAGGGGAGCCTGGAAGGGGACACGGACGGGGATGGTGTTTCCGATCTTCAGGAGTATGTCGCGGGCACCCGTCCGACGGATGCAGCCGATGTTTTTCGCCTTGCAACGATGATCGAGGGCGGACTCGCGCACATCAGCTTCCGGGCCCTGTCGGCGCAGGGCAGCGGGTATGAAGGACGACGACGATGGTACGCGCTGGAGAGTTCGACGGCGATGGAACCGGATCGTTGGCAGGCGGTCGAGAATCACAGCCGGATTCCGGGGATGGATCAGATTGTCGTTTACAGCCGCGGGCTGAACGGCACGGATTCCGCTGCGTTCTTCCGGGCGCGGGTGTGGCTGGAGGGACCGTAGGCACAGGGTTGGGACCGGCATACGAGGATTGATGGGTGGTTCATCGGCGGCATTTCTGGAGTTTTATGTTATCGGCAGACTCATTCTTTGCTCACCAGGCATCGCGGACGCTGGCCCACGTGCAATTTGGAGGGGCGGACTTTGGAGAAGTCACGACGACCATGGCCCGTGTGTTGCCCGGCGACGCAGGTTCGTGGCAACGGGAATGGACGGTGACCGCGGACCGGATTGCGGCCATCGGGGATGCGTGCGCGGCGCGTGGACATGCCGTGAGTGCGAGGGAAGCCTGGTTGCGGGCCTCGAACTACTACCGGACCTCGTACCTCATGCATTACGGGGCACCGACGGCACCTGAGGTGTTGCACGGCTTCGAACGCGAGTCGGAGACCTTTCGGGGCTTTGCGGAGCGCGCCGATTCCCTCCTCGAACCGGTGGAGATTCCGTACGAGGGCACGACGCTTCCCGGCTACTTCTGCCGGGCGCCGGGTGCGTCAAGGCCGGCAAGAACGCTGATTGCAACGAATGGCTACGACTCGACGATTCATGAGATGTACTTTGCCTTCGCCATCGCAGCGAACCGACGGGGTTGTCATTGTCTGCTTTTCGATGGACCGGGGCAGGGACGGGTCCTGATCCGGCAGGGTCTCCGGATGCGGCCGGACTGGGAGAACGTGATACGGCCGGTGGTGGATTTCGCCATGACGCGCCCCGAGATCGACCCGAACCGGATTGCGCTCGCGGGCTGGAGCTTTGGTGGGTATCTCGCGCTCCGCGGCGCGGGCGGGGAGCCGCGCCTGGCAGCCTGTGCGGCGGACCCGGGTCTTATGAGCCTGCTGGCACCGCTTCGGAAGATTTGCCCGGACCTGCCGGGTGAAGTCCTGGCGAAGCCCTCCGAGGCCGATCCGGCCCAACTGGCACCGCTGGTGGCGCTGATCGAGTCCACGGCCGAGCTGCGATGGAGCATCCTGCAGCGCGGATTCTGGGTCCACGGGGTCCGTTCGGTGGCCGAATTCCTTGGCGTTGCGGGGCAGTACACGAACGAGGGGATCCTGCGGTCGATTCGTTGTCCGGTGTTTGTAGCGTGGCAGGAGAGTGATCCTTTGGCGGCGACGGCGCCCGAGGTTTATGAGGCGCTCCGGGCGCCCGGGACGCTGGTGCGGTTCCTCGCGTCCGAGGGCGCCGGCGGCCACTGCGCGATGACAGGGCGATCCCTGTTGCACCAGCGAATGTTCGACTGGCTCGACGATGTGCTGGGGACCCACTGACCATGCACGAACTCCCTCCCTCCATCACCGGGTCCGTGTGTGTGCCCCCGGCGGCATGGGCCCGTGCCTCCTGGATTTGTGGGGAGATGAGCGAACATCGCGAAGCGTCGCTTCGGAGGGCCGGGTTCCACGAGGCCGCAGGGGAGTGGTGCAATGGAATGAGGACTCGCGGAGCTCGTCCCTCCGATTCGCATCCTCACCGCCGCTTGGGGATGCACCGGGCATGGATCCACGCAGAAGTTTCCCCTTGTCGGCGGAGAGATGCGAGATCTATACCAAGCGGGTCGTCGATGGCGGAATCGAACGCGGGCAGACCTCAAGGACTCTTCCGGACCACGCACTGGAGCGTTGTTCTGGCCGCGAGCGACTTGAATTCGCCGGATGCGCATCAGGCTCTTACGCGTCTCTGTCAGACCTACTGGTATCCATTGTATTGCTGTGTGCGGCGCCACGGGCGCTCGCCGGAGGATTCGCAGGACCTGACCCAGGCATTCTTCGCGAAGCTCCTGGCCAGGAATCAGATTGCGCTTGGGGACCGCGAGAGGGGCCGTTTCCGCACATTTCTGCTGCATTCCTTCGAGAACTTTCTGCACAACGAGCATGCGCGGGCCACGAGGCAGAAGCGTGGCGGTGGACGGGAGTTCATCTCCTGGGATCCGCAAAGCGCCGAGGAGCAGTACGCCAGGGATCCGTTTCCGGAGATGTCGCCGCAGCGGATCTTCGAGCGACGCTGGGCGTCAACGCTTCTCTCGGAGACGCTGGGGCGGGTGCGGAGGGAGTTTCATTCGAACAGCCGGGAGGAATTGTTTGATCTGTTGGAACCCCATTTGTGGGGAGACGACACGGGCACGCCCTATGCGCAGATCGCCGCTCAACTCAACATGACGGTCGTGGCCATCCGGGTGACGATGCACCGGTTGCAAGCGCGGTACCGCGACCTGCTGCGGGAGGAGATCGCCCAGACCATCGGACCGGATGAGGACGTCGATAGCGAACTGAGATATCTGCGGCGCATTCTCACGACGTGAGGCCGTGATCCTGCCGGCACTTGACGGCAGGAACCAACAGCGTGACACCTCGTTCGTCAGACTCGAGTCTTCCTTGTCCGCGATGCGGAGCCCCGCTGCCGCCCGATGCATCGAGCAGCGCCTGTTGGACCTGCATGCTTGACCTCGCCGCATTCTCCGGGGAAGAGCCAGGATCCATGGATGGCGGGGCGGCGAACACGGCGGTCCCGTCTGGAGGCGAACCGGTTGGATTGCGCTTCGGCGACTACGTCCTGGAGCAGGAGATTGCGCATGGCGGGATGGGGGTTGTCTATCGGGCACGCCAGATCAGCCTCAACCGGATCGTCGCGGTGAAGTTGCTGCTTCTGGGCCGGTATTCGAGCAACGAAAGCATCGAACGGTTCAAGCGCGAAGCCCGGTCCGCGGCGGCCCTGCGCCATCCGAACATCGTTGCGATCCATGAGGTTGGGGAGTGTGACGGGCAGCACTTCTTTTCGATGGAGTACATCGATGGACGCAGCCTTGCGGAGTTGCTCAGGGAGGGACCGGTCCCGTCGCCGCGGGCCGCCGAGTTTGCCCGGGTCCTTGCCCAGGCGATGCATTACGCTCACGGACAGGGGGTGCTGCATCGCGACCTGAAGCCCTCGAACGTGTTGATCGACGATTTGGGGCAGATCCGGATCACTGACTTTGGTCTTGCCAAGCGGCTTGATGGCAGCAGCGATCTCACGCTGACCGGCCATCTGGTGGGCACACCGAACTATCTCGCACCCGAACAGGCTGCAGGCCGGCAGGCGGAGGTCGGTCCGGCGAGCGACGTGTACGCGATCGGGGCCTTGCTCTATGAGTTGCTGACTGGCCGGCCTCCTTTCCTCGCGCAATCCCTGCAGGAGACGCTCCTTCTCATTCGAGACACCGAGCCTGTGGCACCGCGGGTCTTGAACCGGGCCGTGGCGCGGGACCTCGAAACCATCTGTCTCAAGTGCCTGCAGAGGCGTCCGGCCCAGCGGTACATGTCCGCGCAAGCCCTGGCGGACGATCTGGGGCGCTTTCTGGACCATGCGCCCATCAAGGCACGCCCTGTCACCGCGCTGGAACGTCTGGTGAAGTGGGTTCGCCGCTCCCCCGGAATCGCCGGCCTTCTGGGGGTCACCACGCTGGCGGTCGTGAGCCTGGTCGCCAGCCAGTCGGTCATGGGCTGGCGTCTGGCCCGAGCCAGCCGGATCACACAACAGGCGAACATCGAACTGGCACAGACCGTTCGCGACCTGGAATGGGAGAAGGCGGAGAATCTGGCGCAGGCGGGCAAGACCGCCGATGCCCTGTCGTATTTCAACCGATTCCTTCGCTCCAACCTCCAGGACGATGTTGTGGCGAGTCGCATCCTTTCCACACTCAACCTTCGGAATTTCGCGGTGCCCGCCAGCGAACCGTTGCGTCATGGGGGACCCGTCGTTCATGCGGAGTTCAGCACCGACGACCGATTCGTACTGACGGCGTCGAGCGATGGGACGGCACGCCTTTGGGAGACGGCGACGTCACGCCCCATCCTGGTGGTTACAAACGGCCATCCCGTGGCCGGCGCGGCGCTTCTGGCTCAAGGCACGCGATTCGCCACCATCCACCGCGGTGGTGTGGGGCTCTGGGATGTTCGAACGGGACAAAGCCTCGCCCGCTTTGCGGCTGACCCCATGTCCGGGCCCGTCCTTTGCGTCAGCCCGGATGGGGAGCGGATCGCCTTTCCGGATGAGCTCAACGTACTCGTGATCCATGCCCGATCCGGGCAGCCGGTTTGTCCTCCTCTCCCTATTCCAGATCCCCTGTTCCAGGCGCGATTCAGTCCGGACGGCCAGCAGCTCATCACGGGGACCATGCAGCAACAGGTGGCGGTTTGGGACCTTTCGAGGGGAGGTCACTTCATGGAGCCCTGGGCGATCAAGAAGGGCTGCGCGGACTTCAGCCCCGGTGGCGCCAGCGTGGCCGTGGCATCGGTGGATGGAATCCTCTATCTGTTCGACGCGAAGTCCGGCGCCGAGCTCCGGCGGAGCACCATTCCGTTGGGGGACCCATTCCTGGTGCGGTTCGTCAGTGGCGGCCGGAGGATCCTGACGGTGTCATGGAACTCACCGGTGCAAATGTGGGATGTCAGTTCCCTGGAGCCGATCGGAACGCCCTTCGGAATTGCGCAATGGATTTCGGACTTCGACGTCACGACCGACAGCCGCTATCTCCTGACCGGGAGTCGGCAGGGGGCGGTGAGACTATGGGAATTGGATGGAGGCGATGCGGCCTGTGAACCGTTTGAACACGAAAGTTCCATCGCCACGGTCCGCTTCAATGCCAATGGTAGCCTTGCGGTGACCGCGTCCGCGGATGGCACGGCACGGATCTGGGACCTGCGAATGAGAAGCGCGAGGGTCCCCCGGGTTCGGATGGCGGAGAATATTCGCGCCGCCCTGTTCAGTCCTGACGGCGGGCGTGTTCTGACGGTCTCCTTGAACGAAGCGAGGATTTGGGATGCCCAGTTGTCACAGCCTCTCGGTGCGCCGATGCAGGACAGGAGCATTCATGGCGCCGGCTTCTCGGCGGACGGGCAACTGATCTACACATCGTCCCTCTATCATCACGTGCGCCTCTGGAATGCGCACACGGGCGTTCCTGTTGGCGAACCGCTGGCACATTCCCGGGAGGTTTGGAACTGCGCGTTCACGCGCGATGGCCGTTCGTTGATCACCACGTGCCGGGACGGTCGTGCGCGGGTGTGGGATGTCGGAACCGGCAGCCTTCGGATCCCGCCCATCGTTCATCCGGATGACGTGATCAACCTGAGTATCGCACCGGACGATGAACGCTTTGTCACGGGCTGCATAGACGGCGCAGCGCGGGTCTGGTCGGCCAGTTCAGGCGCCCGGTTGAGCCTGCCGATGTGGCACAAGGGGGTCCTCTGGGCGGTGGCATTCAGCCCCGACGGACTGAAGATCGTCACCGGCTCCGCCGACAGGACCGCGCAGGTCTGGGACAGTCGATCGGGGCAACCCATGGGAGTGCCCATGCGCCACGACAAGGCGGTGTTTCATGCCGCCTTCAGTCCCGACAGCAGGTTCGTCCTGACCTCTTCGGAGGATGGGACCGCGCGCGTCTGGAATGGAACGACAGGTCAGCCGGTTTCCCGCTGGATGCGGCATCGGGACGCGATCTGGTCCGCCCGTTACAGCCCGAACGGACGGCTGGTCGCCACGGCGTCCAATGACGGCACGGCGTGCCTCTGGGATGCCCGAACCGGCTACCCTGTCAGTGAGCGCCTGAGACACGACGGCGAGGTTCACCGGGTTAACTTCAGTCCGGACTCACAACGTTTGTTGACGGGATCGGCGGACGGCGTGGTCCGTGTCTGGGAAGTCGGTCTTCCGCCCGTCCCGGTCGCTCCTGCATTTCTGGAGCTGGCAGAGGCCTTGACGGGTAAGCGTCTGGGCAGCGACGGTGAAATCCATCTCGTACCCCAACCGCAACTGCGGGAGCTTCGTGACCGGCTGATGAGCGGTACACAGGATGATTATTATTCCCGATGGGGACGATGGCTGTTTCGCGACCGACTGACGGACCCGGCACCGGCCTTCCTGCCCTAAGAGCCTGTCTGAAAACTGGAAGGGCCCCTCCCAGTTTTAAGACAGGCTCCAGGCCGAACAGGCGTTCCTCGACGGACCTGAACCTCTTGCCGCGTCGGGTGACGGCATGGCGACGGAGCCGGGCCGAACGAGACCGTTCAGGGCGACGGACGCCGGCCCGGCGCGGGATAGGCCCTGGTGGCGTCGTCGAGCACCAGCACCCAGTCGAGCATCTCGCCCAGGTCGGGCGGATGGAAGGTGCGCTCGCCCTCGTTGGGGAAGGTACCGATGACCCGGGCTCCGCCGTCGCGCGGATTGAACCACCACGCCTGGACCTTCGGCCCGCGAATCACCTCCATCCGCACCCTGAAACTCCTGCCCACGGGCGCATAGACCATTGCGTAGGTGCCGTCGGTGTCGCGTGTGGCCACGAACCGGTACCGGCCCGCACCGGGGACGCTCGTCGGCACGCGGTCGGTGACGAGGATCGAGTCGTCGGGGATTCGGGTGAGGAACGGGCGGGAGAGCATCAGGTGCCTGCCATGCTGCATCTGCGCGGCGGCGGGTTGATGGATGGCCTCGTACCAGGGCATCAGCGGGTTGTTGACCGGGTTCCGTCCGGGCGCCCACATCTGCCAGATCGAGTGATGACCGTAGGTGTGACCGAACGCGCCGGAGAAGAGGTTCCAGTAGAGCGGCCGCCGCACGTCGCCACTGATCGAATGGCCCAGCTCGTTGGCCTTGAAGGCCACGGGGTGGTCCTCGTAGATCGGTTCGCCATCGAGCACGGGCTTGACGGGCGTGCGGTCGTAATCCTTGCGCGTGCTGTCGTAGCGGCCGGTGTATTCGGCGACGTGGCCGTTCTGCCGCATGTTGAAGTCCAGCCAGTCCTCCTCGTGGAAATACTGCGCCGAACCCTGCCCGCCGCTGGGATGCCAGGTGATTCGATGGGCGCCGCCGTCCCCCCGGCGCAGGCCCTTCGCCATGGCGCGGTTGATCTCCCGGTGCAGGTCGCTTTCCACCGGCCGGTCGCCGCCCGCGATCCAGACGATGCCGGCCTCGCGGTAGCGACGTCCGAGCCATTCCCCGTAGGTGCCGGCGTTGGCGGGGGTGAAGATCTCCGGGCCGACGCCCCACTTCCTGTTCCACTTGTCGCCCCACGTCGGGAGCATTCCGATCACCAGCCCGAGGGAGTTCGCCCTGTGCACGATGTAGTCCACATGGTCCCAGTAATCGTTGGCCGGGCCGTCCTTCACATCGGGCTTGGTGGGATCGTTGTCGATGAGCGGGCGGTGTCCGTAGGGATTTGGGTCGTTGAGACCGTCCAGTTCGGCGAGCGCCACGGCCTGGATGACGGTGAAGCCCTTGTCCGCCCGATCCTGGAGATAGCGGTCCGCCTCCTCGCGGTTCAGACGGTGGAAGAGTTCCCAAGCCGTATCGGCCAGCCAGAAGAACGGCTGGCCATCGGCGGTGACGAGGAAGCGCCGGTTTTCGCTGACCTGGATCGACGGGGCGGCTGCGGCCATGGACGCCGGCAGGGCCAGGGCCCAGACGGCCAGACAGGCGAGGGCACGAAGGGTCCGGGATTGCATGGCGTTGAGGCTGCCACGGGCATCCCGGCGCCACTAGGACGTGCCGGGAAAAAGCTTGCACGAAATTCACCCGGAACCGGACGGACGGACCGCGCGCCGGCGAAACTCCTTGGGCACCTGCCCGAAGGCGCGTTTGAACCGTCTGTCGAAATAGCTCTGGTCGGAGAATCCCACCTCGCTGGCGATCTCGGCGATCGACTTGTCGGTTTCGCGCAGCAACCGCGCACCGTTGGAGAGGCGCACATGGTTCAGGTAGGCCACCAGGGTCATGCCGGCCACCTGCTTGAAGGTTCTCATGAACTGCGGCGCACTCATCCCGGCCAGCCGGGCCGCGGCACTGACGGGGAGTTTTCCCGCAGGACAGGCATTGATGTGGTCGAACAGTCTCTTGAGCCGAAGGGACCGTTCCTGCTGGCGCATGAACTCCCATTTCGCCACCGCCGAGGCCCGGAAATGCGCGGCCAGATGATAGAGCAGCTCCAGCAGAAACGCCTTGGAGCCCGCCTGAAAGAACGGTTTCTCCGTGCCGCCGAAATAGCAGTCGAGCAGGCGCGTCATGGCTCCGTGAACGTCCGCCGCCGCCTTGTCCCCGGCCCGCATGGCATGGGGCTTCTTTTCCAGCTTGGAGTAGAACGGCAGGAGGAATGCGTAGTCGTGCGAGGGAGAGCCGAGACTGTAAACGAACTCGGGCAGGAAACTCACCACGATGACCCGTGTGTCGAAGCCGGGAAAGTCCACCACGTGATGGAGCTTCAGGTTGTCCACCACCAGCAGATCGCCGCGGTCCAGGCCGACCTCCTGTTCCCCCATGCGAAAGCGGGCCGGGCCGTCGAGGGGAAGGAACAGCTCCAGCCGCTCATGCCAGGTCCCGCCCCGTGTGTGCCGGCGCGACGTGTAGCGGAAGAGTTTGATGGCCAGAGGAAACTCCTCGTCGAGCGGCACAACGTAGCGCCCGCGCGCATCGAGCTGCGCCGCAATGTCATGGGGTTCGAACCGGAGCCTGCGGCAGGTCTCGCACAGTCGCACGAAGCCGTCGTTCAGGACACCCATGGGACGTGACAGTAGGCAGGCGTCCGGAGCATCTCTACTCCAAATCCAGGACGACCAGCGCGTACTTCTGCAGCACCAGTTCGACTTTCCCGGCACCCCCCGCAACCCATTCGCCAGGTCCCGCAAGATGGGATTCCGGGCGGTGCTGCGCCCGATCGAGGGTCGTTTCGTCGAGCATGCTCCAGCGCGCGCGCCCTGCAGGAAGGGAGAGGCCCAGCCGCAGCGGATCGGTGCGGAGGTTGGCGATGACGATGCGGCGGAGATAGCCGTCCCGGAAGAGTGCGAGCGCCGTGTATTCACCATCGGGTGGCATCGGGAACGGCGTGACCTGACGGAAGCCGGCCACGGCTGCGAAGACGAAATAAACTGGAAATACGGCGCCCGGCAGGGAGGGAAACAGGTCCGGCAGGGGCGATCCCTCCGTGGTTTCCATGATGCCCCGCCACCCCGTCGTTTCGAAGTACGTCACGGCGGCGGTCCCGGCGCCTGTCAGTGCCGCAAGGCTGCCGAGTGTCCAGGCCGCGGCGAGCAGCGTGGGCTGGCGTGGGTCCACCGTCGATGGCAGTTCGTCTGCCGGCCCGGCCGGGTCCGCCCTGGTTGCCACGGCGTTGAATCGGGGACGCAGGGTGACCGGGGACACGATGAGCGGCTTCATCGGCGCCATCCGGCGGGCGCTGGCGACGGTGTCGGGCAGGGCTTCGAGATTCTCGAACAGGGAAATGCCATCGAAGGTGTGGACCTGGGGTGTGGCAGGCCAGCCGAGGAAGTCACATTCCGAAGCCCCGAGCCGGTGGAGCGCGTGGGCCCGGTTGAGTTCACAGAAGTGGGCGTTGGAACCGCCGCCGATCGGAACCCGCAGCGGCCGGAGGGCGGCTCGGGCATGGTTCAGTGTGGCGCGACCGGTCGCCTCTTCGCCGTCGCGGAACACCAGCACCCGCTCGATGCGCCCGCGCGCCAGGCTGGCGACCTCGCGAAGTTCACGGGCGCCATCGAGGTCGGGAAGATGGAGGGCGAGTTCCAGTCGGAGATCCAGTTTCGCCGCATCACGGAGTACCCGCTTCAGCGTCTCCCGCCAGCCCGCCTCCTTCAGCCGCACATCGGCGCGCAGGTGCGCGAGTTGAAGGGCTGCGAGGCGCCTGACTTCCAGCGCACGCAACGGTCTGCCATGGCTCGCCCTGCCCAGTCCGAGACGGGGAAGCTCGTGGGTGGGAACGGTAGGCGGCACGAGAGCCGTCCGCGCCATGGAGCGCCCCGGCCGGAAGGAACGCCAGGTGGCCCGCAGCGTGACGCTCTGCCGAACGCGTGTACCCGCGCGAACCGCCCTGGGAAAGGGCAGGGCGAGGGGCGTGCAGTAGGTCTTGAAGCTCGCGTCCGTCCAGTTGCGCTGATCCTCCATTTCGAAGACGTCGCCCTTGAACTGGAAGGTCACCCGGATGCCTCCCCTGACCTCGTGGGCGAGGGTCTTCATGTCACGAAAGGTCGCCGCTCCGACCCCTTGCGGTTCGATGTCGCGGGCGAAGCGGCCTCGCTCCTCCTGACCGTTCGTCCGCACCACCCAGGCCCGGGCGCCCCGGCACTCGCGGATCGGATGGAGCACACAGAGGCCGATGCGGTTGCTGAGAAAGCCGGAATGTGCCACGCCATCGAACTGGAACTTCACCGTTCCATTCGCCGCCCCGCGAATGTGTCCGGTCCAACCGAACTCGATGCCGTCCCGACGGCACCCGGCATCGAAGGAGAGGTGAAAGGACTTTTCCGAGGCGCGGACAACGAGGTTGGAAAGCACGGGAGGCACGGTGTTCCAGTTGGCGTCCCTCACGGCGGCGTAGATGCCCCGGACAAGCTCGGTTGTGCCAAGCCGGACATGGCGCAGGAAGCCGGTGTCCGGGTCAAACTCCATGGCGAGGGCGCCCGCATGCAGGGGCAGCAGGCTCATGCCTCCTCCCCCCGGATTCTCCGCCGGGTCAACGAAGCCACCAGCCGCTGACGGGTACTGTCGATGAGCACCGCCACGAAGATGATGGCGCTGGTCACGAGCGGATAGAGGTAGGGATCGGCATTCAGGATCACCAGCCCGTTCTCGACGCTTTGAATCAGCACGGCTCCCAGCACCGTGCCGGGAAAGACGGCGCCGCGTCCTCCGAAGAGACTCGTCCCACCGAGCACGGCTGCGGCAATGGCGGAGAACTCACGATGGGTGCCGAACGTCGGCGAGACCGCGCCAAGCTGCGCGAGGGAGAGGATGCAGCCGATCGCGGCACACAGTCCGCTGATGACATAGACCGAGGCGAGGAGCCTGCGCGTGTTCAGGCCGGCCTTCCTTGCCGCCTCCAGATGGTTGCCGACCGCGTAGAGCTGACGCCCGAACGGCGTTCGGGTGAGTGTGACATGGGCCAGTGCGAGGACCCCGGCGAACACGATCAGCGGTAGGGGCACTCCTGCCAGCCGCGCCGTGCCGATGTGAAGGAACACGTCGGGCAGATTCATCGCCCGCGTCTGGGTGATCCAGAGGCCCAGGCCGCGCCCGGCGTAGAGGGTTGCCAGGGTGGCGATGAAGGCGACGATGCCGAGGCGCGTGACCAGCAGCGCATTAATTGCCCCGCAGGCGAGACCCGTGGCAAGGATGGCGAGCAGGGCCAGCGGCAGGGCGACCCCGGCCAGCAGAAGTTTCCCCGCGACCGCCGCCGCAATGAACATGATCGCGCCCACCGACAGATCCACGCCCGCCGTCACCAGCACGAATGTCATGCCGATGGCGACGACGGCGGTGGAGGAGGATTGCACGAGCAGGTTTTCCAGGTTGGCGCCGGTGAGAAACTTCGGTGAGAGCGTGCCAAACACCGCCAGGACCGCGACGAACAGCAGCACCGTGGATCCGTTGAGCAGGACGAGGGCGGCGCGGGTCATGGCTTCCCTTCCCCCCGGTCGTGCCCGGCCAATGCGGTGTGCAGGATCTTTTCCCGGTCAAACGCATCGCGGGAGAACTCACCGCTGAGGGCGCCCCGGCTCAGGACAAGGATCCGGTCGCAGAGGCCGATGAGTTCCTCGATCTCCGACGAGATGACGATCACGCCGGCACCCCGATCCGCGAGTTCGAGGATGAGCTGGTAGATCTCGAACTTCGCGCCCACGTCGATGCCGCGCGTCGGTTCGTCGAGAATGAGCACGCGCGGTTCGGCCAGCAGCCATTTGGCCAGGACGACCTTCTGCTGGTTGCCCCCGCTCAAGGTGCCCGCGGTTTGTTCGAGTCTGACCGATGGCTGCAGCCGGACGGCTTCGCGGATGCGGGCCAGCGCGCCGCCCAGTCTCCGTGGATCCAGCATCCCGAGGGGCGGCCGGATGTATTGAGGCAACGTCACCAGGGCGAGGTTGTCCGCCACCGAGGCCTCCAGGCAGAGGCCGTCGTCCCGGCGGTTCTCGGTCAGCATGGCCAGTCCCCGCCGGATGCGGCGGCGGGGGGAACCGTGCAAGGGCTGGCCGGCGATGCGGAGGCTTCCGCGCTCGAACGGATCGAGCCCGAAGAGGATGCGCGCCAGTTCCGTGCGCCCGGCGCCCATGAGCCCGGACAGGCCCAGCACCTCGCCCTGGTGCAGGGTGAAGGAGATGTCCCGAATCACCCCGGGCTGGGTGAGGGAACGGACTTCGAGCAACGCTTCGGAACCTTCGGGCGGGCCATTTCTCCGCCGATCCGGGAAGAGCTGCTTCAACTCACGTCCCACCATCAGGGAAACGAGCCGTGGCTGATCGAACCCGGTCGCCGGTCCCTGGCCCACGACCTCCCCGTCGCGCAGCACGACCACTTCATCGCAGATCCGCAGCACATCCCCGAGCGCGTGCGAGATGAAGATGATCGAGCGTCCCTCGGCGCGAAGCTGGCGCATGAGCGCAAACAACCGCCCGCACTCGCGCGCGCTCAACGAGGTCGTGGGCTCGTCGAGAAGGATGAGCCGGGCATCGAAGGAGAGCGCATGGGCGATCTCGACGAGCTGGCGTTCGCCCGGGGATAGGGTCTCAACGGGCGCATCGGGCGAGAGCCTGAGTCCGACCCGCTGCAGCAGGACGTCCGTCCGGTCCCGCATCCCGGCCCGGCGGATGAACGGTCCCATCGTCGGAAACCCGGTCAGAAAGAGATTCTCGGCGATGCTGAGATTGGGAAACAGGTTGAGTTCCTGATGGACGAACCCGATGCCGGCGTCGCGCGCGTCCCGGGGCACGCGCGGCGAGTAGGGCTTCCCGGCGAAGCGCATTGAGCCTTCATCGGCGGCGAGATTCCCGCCGAGCACGTTCATCAGGGTGGATTTCCCGGCGCCATTCTCGCCGACGAGCCCGACGATCCGCGCCCCGGGCACGCTGAAGCTGACAGACTTCAACACCCGGACTCCGAAAAAGGCCTTGGTGATGCCACGGAAGGTCAGGAGTCCGGCGGCGGCGCCCTGCGGTGAGTGAGTCGTGGCCATGCGCATGCCCGGTTAGGAACCGCGGGGCCTGAGCCAGGAACTCCTTCCCACATCGAGGACGGCCGCCATGAGGATGACCAGTCCCTTCACGATCATGATGGTGAAGTAGGACAGGTCGAGGAGGTTGAGGGCATTGTCGAGCAGGGTGAGGAACAGGACGCCAAACAGGGTCCACAGCACCTTGCCCTTCCCGCCGAACAGGCTCGTTCCGCCAATGACCGTCGCCCCGATGACATCCAGCAGGATGCGCTGGCCGAGCACGGGCGACGCCGTTTCGAGCCGTGCGGTGTAGAGCACCGACGCGGCGGCGGCAAAGATGCCGCTGACCACGTAGGCCATGGTGACCACGCCCTCCACCGGGACGCCGGAGACATGCGCGGTGCGCGGGTTGTGGCCGACGGCATGGAGCCAGCGTCCGAACATCGAACGCGAAAGCATCAGGTGCGCGACGCCGGCGAAGGCGGCGGCAATGGGCAGTGAGATCCAGACCGGGCCGCCGAGGATCGTGAACGCCGGGGGCAGTCCGGGAATGTTCCTCGACCGCGTCAGCCAGATGGCGAGTCCGGACAGAAACATCATGCTCGTCAGAGTGACCATGAAGGGGGGCATCCGGAGCCGGGTCACGGCGAACCCGTTTCCCGCACCCATGAGTCCGCCGAGGGTCAGCATCAACAGGGTCCCGACCGGCACGGCGGCCGGATGCCCGCGCAGCCATCCCGTTTCGCCATTCATCACCATCCCGCCCACGACCGAGGTGAGGGCGATGACCGAGGTGACGGAGAGATCGATGCCGCCGGCGATCAGCACCACGGTCAGTCCCACCGCCACGATGAGGAGCGGGGCGAGATTCCCAAGCAGGTTGACCAGGTTGCCCGCAGAGACCAGACCGGGAGTGAAGGGCCCGAGCGCGACCACCAGGGCGCCGCTGAGAAGAAGGACAAGGTATTCCGAACGGATGAGCCGGAGGGCGGGACTCATTTCCTCTGGAGGTTGGCTCCCCACATCTGCGGCGCCTTCTCCTTCAGGTTGCCCTGGTGGATCACGAATCCGGGGTCCTGGATGATCTCCGGCAGTTCCCTGCCCGCGCGCAGATCCACGATGGCCTGCACGCTTTGCTCCGCTTCAAAATACACGTCCTGCACGCCGGTGGCGTCGAGATAGCCGTCCAGCAACATGGCATACGCCGTCGCGTCGCCATCGAAGCCGCCGAGCAGGACATGGCCGGGCGTGCCGATCTTGTGATACTTCCCGGCGCTTCGAAGGGCGCTGACGATACTGGGGAGCAGGAAATCGGAGCTGGTGAAGATGAAGCTGATGTCGGGGTGGGCCTGAAGCGCATTCACGACCCCGGCGTGCGCCTTCTCCTGATTCCATTCGGTCGGGATGCGCGCGACGACGTCCACGATCCCGGGCGCCTCGGTGACCGCCGCCTCGAAGCCGTCACGGCGCCCGATGGCGTTCATGTCGCCGAGATCCCCGAGCAGGACCATCGCCTTGTGTTTCCGGCCCGACTTCCGGGCTTCCTCGATCAGGTAGGCGACGGTCTCCCGGGTGAGCGCGAAGTTGTCGGCGACCACGGCGACGGACTTCGCGTCGCTCCGGCCGGCGGGCCGGTTGAACAGGACGATGGGGATGTTCGCCGCGTTGGCCGCCCGGATCATCGGGATGCAGGTGCTGGCGTCCTTGGGCACGAGAATGATGCCGTCCACTTTGCGGGTGATGAAGTTTCTCACCTGCTGCAACTGACGGTTCGCATCGTTGTCCGCCACGGCCTCGATCACCCGGAAGCCGCGTCTGGCGCACTCGGCCTTGATCGCCTCGTACCCGGCGATCCAGTACTCGGTTTGCAGCGTCTCGAAGGCGACGCCGATGGTGAGGGGTCTGCCATCCGCATCCTGGGCGCTCCCGGAGGAACCGGATCTGCCGCAGCCGCCCAGAGCGAGGGCGACGAGCGCGAGACAGGCCCCGACGAGCGAGGGGAACCGTGCCGCCCTGGTGCCCGCGCGAGTCCGGTTCAGGAGAAGTGGGGAAGGGATCTTCATGGGGTCGGGTTAGTGGAAGAACGGCTTCAGGTACTCGATGCTTTGCCTGGCCCAGGCAGCTTCCTTCGCAAGGGTGTCCTCCAGGCGCGGTTCAGGCTGGGTCCAGAGTTCCAGGACGGCGGTCTGGCAGCGAGGGAACGGGGAGAGATGCTTCAACAGGCGGGGCACGTCGAGCAAGCCTTGTCCCGCCGGCCGCCCTTCGACGGTGAAGCCCATCCGGTGGGGCAGGCGGGGGACCGCGAAATCCTTGATGTGCAGATTGACCGCAAGGGGCCCGAGTTCGTGCAGCACGGTGTCCAGTCCCTCGCCCGCCCCCAGGGAATTGGCGGTATCGAGGCACACGCCCAGGCGGTCGCTGCCCGCCCTCTCGATCATCGCGCGCAGGGTGCTGGCGGGGAAACGGTCATGGTTCTCGATGCCCAGCGTCAGGCCGCCGAGCAAGGGATCGCACCGGCGCAGAAGGCCGGTGAGGAACTCGGGCTCGGGATGATAGCCCGCATCGTCGATCACGAAACGGACGAGCCGTGCGTTGAGCCGCCGGGCGATGGCGGCGTAGCGGCCGACGTTTTCAAAGGTCAGCCCCCGTGCGCCGATCTCGAGTTGCACACCCTGGAGGGCCGCCTGTTCGGAGAAGCGCGCCAGGCGGGCCGGATCGAAGGTGTGCAACGGCAGATTGTCGCCGATCTGCAGGAGGCCCGTGCCAAGGTCGCGGCACTGGTCGAGGAGACCCAGTTCATCGAGCGGGCTGGGCGGCTCATGGCCGGGCACGCCAACCGCCCAGCCAAACGTGTAGCTGCTGAGGCCGAGGATCATGGCCGGGTTGCAGGCCTGCCGTCTCCACAGGGTTGCCGTCTCACCCGGCAGCGCCGTTGCCTCGCGGACTTGCCCATCGCGGTGCGCATCGCCGGTTCCGAGCCGTCACCTGCTGGTGATGTCCCGCACCTGTTCCCGGATGTCGTCCATCTCGAAGATCTTCTGCCAGTCGTCCTTGAAGAGGACGGGCCTGGCGCGCCGGCTGATCTTGTAGGCGGCATCGGAGAACGTTCCGTTCACTTCGCCGAAGAGCACGGCCACCTGAATGCGGAGGTGACCCAGCACGAAGTCACGGGCGCAGTCGGCGGGGATGCCCTTCGCGACCACGCGGTCGTAACCCTCCTTGACCCGTTCCATGCAGGTTTGCGCGAGGGTCTCGACGAGCGCCGGTTCGAGAATCGCCATCTGTTCCACGGTGACGCGGTGGATCCGGTTCACGGGCGCGTAGATGAGGCGGGTGATTTCGACACCGATCTCATAGAAGTCCTCGCCGCCATGCATGAGCGCGCAGACGGCGGCCTGCTTCGCCGAAACGCCCCCGTAGAAGTCGCGAAAGTCCTCCTCGTTCGGCTCCCAGTTGAACACGCTGGGATGGCAGGGATGGGTGATGAAGTAACCGAGGTCGTCGCGGTGCGCGATCTTGCCGTCGAGCGGCGCGGCAGGATCGAGCAGGACCACCAGCGCGCCGGGTTTGAGGTGCGGCACCATGTCGCGCGTGACGGCCTCCATGGCCACGTCGGGCACGGCGAAGATGGCCACATCCGCTTCCGGGATGGCGGTGGCGGCGTCCGAGCAGCCCACGCCCAGGTCCGTCAGCCGTTGAATGCCCGCAGGACTGGTCTCCAGGCACAGCACCCGCCAGTCTCCCTGCTTGAGATTGCGGGTGATGCGGCAGCCCATTTTTCCGCCGGCGCCGATGAGGGTGATCGTTTTCATAGTTGGCCGCTCAGACAGGCTCTCAAAACATCTTCACCACCCGCCCGTCGCGGGCCGACTTGTAGGCCGCCTCGACGAGCTTGAGGGTCTTCACATTGTCCTCCGCGCGGGTCTCGGGCGCGGTGCCGTTCTGCAACGCCTTCAACAGGTCGCGATGACAGGCGACGATGCTGGAATGGACCAGCGCGTACCGCGGGTCCGCCCAGGAATACTCCGGCGGTGGAAACCGCCGCGCCTCCGTGCCCTGGCCGGTCGTCACTCGAATCCAGTAATCCCGCGCCAGTTCCATCGCGCCGAGATCCCCTTCGATGGCCACCAGCGTCTGCGGAAAGCAGTCGTGCTCCAGCCGGCTGGCGTAGCTCAGGTTCACGACCACCGTCGCGCCGGAGCGCATTCGCAGCAGGACGGTCGCGGCATCCTCGCCCGCGATGTCGCGGTGGATCTGATGCGTCTGGCAGCAGAGCGTTGCCGCCTCCCCGAACAGGAACCGCGCCACGTCGAGGATGTGACAGCCCATGTCGGTGAGGATGAACTTCTCCAGCGTCCGGAGGAACGGCTGGTTGTCGAACACCGGGAAGCGGTTGCAATAGTCGATTCGGGCGCGGAACGGGGTGCCGATGACACCGCTGTCGAGAAGCCCCTTGAGCTGGCGAATGGGTGTCTGCCAGCGCCAGTTCTCATGCACGCTCAAGGGCACGCCGGCGGTGGCACAGGCGGCGATCATCTCTTCCGCCCTGGTCACGGAGGGCGCCAGCGGCTTCTGGCAGATGGCAGGCGTCCCGTGCGCCGCGGCGAGATGGACAAACCGGCTGTGCGTCTCCACGTCCGTGATGATGTCGAGAAAGTCCGGCTTCTCGCGCTGGAGCATTTCCCCGGCGTCCTGGTACACGGCGCGAATGCCGGACTCCTTCGCCAACGCATCGGCTTTCGCGCGCGTGCGGTTGCACACCGCGACGCAGCGCGCGCCGGGGAGTTCGCGCCAGGCGGCCAACTGGTACCGCGCCCAGAAGCCGGCGCCGACGATGGCGAACCGCAGTTCCTTCATCGAGTGGTACGGGTCCATGAGTCCGATGAGTCCTGCCATCGGCATCGAGGCGCAACCGGGCCGCACGTCCATCGGAGGTGCCGGCCGCCGACCTCAAACGGAACCCATGCGCCCATCGTCATGATCCGGACGGACGGCGCCTAGAACGGACAGGTGAAAAACTAGGACGATTCGAGATGCGCCCGACCCCTCCAGCCGGAGCGGGTGGCGCAGCTCGAACCGATGACGCACGATGGCGGCCTCCGGCATTCCGGGGCCGCCAGAGCGACCGGGTCAGGGGAGCGGAGGCACGTCCCGGACGACCCGGTAGAAACGGGCGGGACCTTCGAAGGGTTCGGTGTCGGCGATCAGCAGGCAGCCTTCGCCGTCGCCGCCCGTGGCGATGCGACGCCACGTCCGGAGATCGCGGGACACCTCGATGGCGCACGGGGCGTGACTTTCTCCGACCAGGGGAGCCGGATCGCGGACGACCAGCTGGACTTCGCCGGATGGAAGCCGGCGGAGGGTCTCGACATACGGCCGGGCGGGTTCCGCCGGGATGCGGGCGGCCAGCAGGGGAACGTCGTGCCCGTCGAAGGAGGCCACCCCGTCCCAGGGCGTCGGATCCGCGCCCTCCCATTCCACGGTCAGGCGCCGGGGCGCATCGTCGGGGAAGGGTCCCCAGCGGATCACGCCGGCCACGGGGTCGTGGGCGCCCCCTTCGCTCACGGCCCGGACCCGGGTGTCGGGTTTCAACCAGACTTCGGCGGCGTAGGCGCGGGTGCCGGGCGCGGGCAGCAGTTCGAGCACCGCGATGCGGGCGGGGTCGGGCCCCTCCCAGAGGGACGGGGCGACCAACAGGAAGCCGGGCCGGGTCGGGATCGGGAAGGCGCCGAGGGGGGCGGCATCGGGAATCCACGAAAGGGGCAGGGGACCGCGGGAAGGTTCATGGCGATAGGTGCCGCCCTCGGCCACCAGGTAGGCGGCGCGGGTGACGTGGCCGATCGGGATGCGGCCTGGCGCGGTGCCTTCGCGCCAGTCGGTGGCGAAGCGGGCCAGTTCCCCTTCGTCGATCCGCCAGTCCTCGGGATCGCGATCGGCGGGGTGGGGCAGGACGGGCAGGGGTTCGGCGGGCCGGAAGATTTCGATGAGGATCGTCGGGGCGTGCACCTCGCGGCCGAGGGCGTCGATGGCACGCGCGGCGAGGCGATGGATGCCGGTCGGGGGCCGTTCCCAGTGGAACTCGTGTTCCAGTACGGTGCCGGGATCCGGTTCCCGCACGAAAACGATCTGGGATTCGCCGGTGGGTTCCCCCTGGGCAAGGAAGGTGACATGGGTCAGGGCGCCGAGCGGGTCCACGCCAACCACCCGGAGCACCACGGTGGAGGGTTCCTCGAAGCGCGTCCGGGGCCGCGGTTCGACCCACTCGAGGACCGCCGGATCCGCGGCCGGATCCGGCTCGATCCAATGCCCCGTGGCACTGGGGGATTCTCCTGCGAGATGGAGCTGCGATTCCGGCAACCCGGGCGGAATCAGCATGGAACTCGAAGTCCAGCGCGTCGTCGGGATCGCCGAAACACCCTGATCGTCGGTGGCCACCACGGACGCCAACGGAGTGCCCGGCGGGGGACCTTCCCAGGTGGAACTCGAGGCCGGACGGGCGAGGCCGGCGAGCAATGCCAGGACTGCCGAACAGAGGACGAAGGATCGGGATTTCATGGTTCTAGGGATCGGTTCTCGGAAAGGGGTGGGGCGTCGGCGATCGGCATCGGTCGCAGCCGGAAAGCGCCGTGGGACGCATTCAGACAGGGAAGTCGTGCGGTCCAGGCGCCAAACCGGGCGACGCCACGGCGGACGGGTTCCCAATGGTGCCAGTCGTCGGTGAACTGGATTTCCCACGCCTGGCCCGCGGGCAGATGAAGTTCGACATCGAGGCCGTCCACGCCGGGTTGAGGCAGTCCGAGCGGGGGCAGTTCGCGGGTGAGGACCTGCGTGTGAAATCCACCCGCCGCCACCGCCACCCCTCCGGTGAGCGCCCCGGGAACCGTCGTCTGGCCCTGCGAACCATCGCCCCAGGCCACCAGCGTCCCGTCCGTGCGCAACGCAACGGCATGGTACGATCCCGCAGCGATGGCCACCACGTTCGTGGCGGAGTCCGGGATGTCTGTCTGACCGTACCGCCCGTCGCCCCAGGCAAGCACCCGCCCGTCGGCCCGCAGGGCCAGACTGAAGTGGGCGCCGGCGGCAATGGCCACCGCCGGTGCGGCGTCGTCGGGGACCCGGGTGATCCCGTCCGGGGCCGGTCCCCAGGCGAGGACGCGCCCGGATCGGGTGAGGGCGAGGCTGTGCGCCGCACCGGCCGCCACCGCGACAAGCCCGGTAAGGGTCATGCCCGCCGAAGGGGCCGGAAGAAACGCGGGATTGAGAATCTCGACCGTGCCGTCGCTTCGAAGCAGGACGCTGTGAAGCACGCCGCCGGCTGCGGCGACGAAGCCGTGGTTGGCGGCCTCCGGGATCGTGATCTGTCCGGCGTCGGAACGTCCCCAGCCCACGACGCGCCCGTCGGCACGGACGGCGAGGCTGTGATCCATCCCGGCCGCCACGGCCACCACCTCACGGAGGTCGTGCGGAACGGTCGCCTGACCCGCGCCGTTCCAGCCCTGGGCGCGGACCGTGCCGTCCCGTTTGAGGAACAGGGTATGAAATTCCCCGCAGGCCAGGCCCACCGTTCGCGACGACTCCCACCAGTCGCGCGCCAGGACTTCGTCGTCCGCCTCGAGGGTCAGGCGAATGTCTCCGGGGAGGCTCGATTCCCAGCGGTACGGGACCATGGGCCCCACGCCATCCGCCCGGTCCGGGCCGGTGAGGACCACGCGATACCCGGACCCGTCTTCGAGACGGGTCAGGGCGCCGGGTCGCAGGGGCGGGGCATCCATCACCTGGCCGAGTTGGTACGGGCTGCCGGCGTGGGCGACACCCCATCCGCGGACGGCGAAGGGCCCGGCCACGGCAAGCCGTTCGCGGTCGGTGGGAAGGTCATGGCTGCGAACGATCGCGGGGAGCAGTGCGAATCCGGCCAGCCCCAGGCGGAGCACGGCTGCCATCGACCGGTTGGGGAACACACGACACATGGGGTCCTCGGGCATCAGCGCGGGGGCACGGCGAAGTTGTCGCCCCGCTCGATGCGGGCCTTCAGCACCACCGCCGGGATCGCCGCGACGTGCCCGTCGGCAAACAGGTAGTTCGCCCCGCGGCCGTGACGGTGCGGATCGATGTCGGCGAGGACATGCGGCCAGCCGAGCGCCCAGGTGTCGGGACGGGTGCGCGCATCGCCCAGCAACTGGCCCAGGCGCGAGGCTTCGAAGACAAGGAAGGTCTCGGCGGGGCGGGGCAGCAGGTCGAGACGACGTTCGCGGGGCGCCTCGTTCCAGCGATGGCCCTCGGGATCGACGAGGGGGGCGGGCTGGGTGGATTCGTGAGGCGCGTCGGCGGACGTGTACTCGTTCAGGACATAGCTGCAGCCGGCGTTGGTGCGCAGCCAGGCCCGCAGGGAATCGCCCGGACACAACCGCAGGCGCTCCACATTCTCGATGGCGTTGCCGAGGGTGAAGATCCATGACGGCCGGGGGTCCAGTCCCACCGGGGGCGGTCCGGAACGATCCTCGCCCGGCAGCCGCCCGTGGGTGTCGTCGTCCGCGTACAACCTCAGGCCGAGGCCGATCTGCCGCAGGTTCTCAGCGCACCGGAGGGCGTCCGCGCGACGCCGGGTCGTGGCCAGGGCGGGCAGGAGCAGGGACGCCAGCACGCCGAGGATGGCCACGGTCACCAGCAGTTCCAGCAGGGTGAAGCCGGCAGGGCGGGGACGAAGCGACGGGTTCGCGGGCATGGCGGGAGTTCAGTCGAGATTGATGGCGCCCAGGCGGGGTTCGGGATCGCCGCGGCCGGCGGGGTGCGCCACGATCCACGCCTGCCCCGACCCGATCATCACGCCGCGGGAATCGCAGTAGAGCTGCGTGCGCGGACTCTTGAGGATGGCTCGGGCCAGGTCGGGCGGGAACACCGATGCAAAGGCCGCACGGAGTTCCTCAGGCGAGGATACGATCCGCGTGCCTTCGGGTCCGTTCACGCGCAGGGGATACCGGATGAGGCCGAGGACACGGTCGTGGTGGCCGGTGAGCAGGCCCTGCTGGAGGGACAGAAGAAAGTCGTGGACCGGTTCGGGGCGGGGAAATCCGGCCGGTCGGTAGTCATCCAGGTGGGCGGGTGCGGATGGCGATGAGGTTGGAACCCCGGGGCGATCGACGCCCCCCGCCAGACCCCATCCCAGGCCCCCGCCCACGGACAGCACGGCCGCCGTCAGCCAGGCTTTCCAGGCCCAGCCGTCGAGGGCGCGCCCTGCCGCCGTGGCAAGGGCGGAAATCTGGGGGCCGCCTCCGGAACCGAGCACGGCCGAGAGTGTCGCGCCGGCCACGCCTGCCGGCAGCGCGGCGGGTGCATGGGCCTCGAGGACGGCCGGGAGGGCTTCCGGCTCGATGCGGGCACCCTGGCGAAGCAGCAGGGATTGCAGCCGGGCCAGGGCGCGGGTGATCCGTTTGCGGGCCGCATCTTCGGCAATCCCCAGGGCGCCCCCGACCTCGCGCAGGGAACGGTTCTCGAAGAAGCGAAGCAGCACCGCATGGCGATCGGCCTCCCCGAGCCGGTTCAGGCATTCGTCGAGGTGCGGCGCCATCTCCCGCCAGCGGGTCCAGGTGCCATCCGGGTTCAAGGGTGACTGATCCGCCTCATGCATCTTGCAGGCCTGGGTTTCGCGTTGTCGGCGACGTCGCTCCGCACGGATCAGATCCAGCGTCACCAGTCGGGCGGCGCGGAACAGCCAGCCGGACAGGATGACATTCGGACCCAGGGTGCGCGCCTTCCGGTCGAGGAGGATGAACACCGCCTGGACCGCCTCCTGGGCGAGATCGGGCGACCCTGTGCGCCGCAGGGCGGAGGCATACACCGCACCGCCATGCCGTTCGACCAGCGCGGCAAACGCCGCCTGGTCCCTGGCGGCCACCCACGACCCCAGCAGTTCATGGTCCGTTCTCATCGGTGCCATCCCAGAATGGCCGGCCGGACCCAAACCGGACATGGAACTTTCGGGGCCCCCGGGGTCAGATCTGTGAATTTGACAAATCAGGCTCCGGATAAGGGCGGGCGACAGGAAGGGCCGATTCGGAGAACCATGGCTCCCCGTTTGCTCACAAGGTCTTGGGCCCGACCAAATCCGGGGCTCAGCCATGCGATAAGGGCGAACCCACCGCAAGGGAGACGGGCCGAGGCAAGCCCCAGGCAGGGAGTCACCCCATGCAATGCCAATAGCGAAGCGCTATTCACGATCCTCCGGTCCCTTGGGTCTCATCCTCCTCCCAAGCCCCGGCTTCCTTCATGTGCTTCACCCAGTCGGCAAGACCGGCTTCCAGCAGGGCGTCCAGCTCCTCCTGGGTCTCGATGCGCTTGAAGTCGTAACACGTCTTGCCCCGGATGCGGACCCTCCGATCCAGGTCCAGAACCCAAAGCATCTCACTGGGCTCCTCCTCCTCAACCAGGAACTTGTACGCTCTCCATAGCTTGGCGACGGGGAAAAGCTTGAACGCCCGAAGGGGATGGCTTGGTTGCAGTCTGTCTTCGATGAAGGCAATGGCATCATCCGCGCAGTCCAGGGGAATGCCGGACCACGCATCGTTGAACTTGATCTGGAGACTCATGTACCGGGGCAGATTCCAGGCACGTGCCCGGGGTTGTAAAGACAAGGGCCCCCCCCGGGGTCAGATCTGTGAATTTGACAAATCAGGCTCCGGATGAGGGCAGCGACAGGAAGGGCCGATTCGGAAATCCGGGTGCATCCCGGAGTTGCGGGTGAGGAGGCCGCGAATCGGAGGGACGAGCTCTGCGAGTCCTCAACCCAACGCGCCACACCCTTGCGGCCTCGTGGAACCCGGCCCTCCGAAGCGACGCCTCGCGAAATTCGCACCACTCCCCAGAACTCCGGGATGCACGGGGTTGCGATTCGTCAGCAAGCATTTTCCTATGCGGACTCCACTCAACGGGTAGGATTTCTTCCCATGAGCGCGCCCACCCGGTCCGATGCCGTCGGGTTCAAATCGCCGGCCAAGGAGATCAGAAGCGCCTGGCTCCCATGACGAACGCACCGGCCGGCAACCGACTGACCTGCCTCGACCTTTTCTGCGGTTTCGGCGGCTTCGCTTCGCCGAGGCTTGCGTCGCTTCAACAGGGATGGCTTGGCGCATCCGCCGTCTGTCGCTCGCGCCTACCTGGCTCTCTCTATACCCACCAAGGCCTCTGCAAACGCCTTACCCATCTGGGCGAAGATCTTCGCACTGCCAAAATAGTGGTAACCGCCATTGGATGCGCCTTTCAGGACCTCTCTGTCTTGGAGGGGAAGGACCTCCTCCAAGGCGAGGTCGAGCATTTCCTGGTCTGCCTTGGTGATTCCCTCAATCCATACATCCAAGGCGGCATAATGTTCCGGGGAGGCTGGGGAGTATTGGTCATTGGCATAAACCGCCAATACGTTTCTCCCCTTGCTCAAATGTCTGATTCCTTCCTTTTCGAGGATGATGGACCTGTATTGCGGCTTGTCCTGCCACCAGATATAGGTGTGAATCTTTTGGCCGTTCAAATAGACATGGAATCCTTGTCTCGCCAAAATCGCGATGCGATAGGAATCGTTGTTGATGTCTTCAAGATGGAACGTCGAGCGCATCAGCAGGAACTCGCCCTTTCCCCATGCCGATGGGAACTTGTCCAGGGTGATTCCGCTGTGTTTCCAGACACCTTTGCCGATGGGGGCCCTGCCTTCGGTCCAATGGCTGTCGTCGAATTCGGGCATGTGCCAGTTCTCCATCCCCGCCGGCAACGTGATGTCACGATCGGTGTTACCCACCCGATAAATGATTTGGATCAGGCTCAAGCGGCAACGCATCCTACACCACCGGAGGCATGGCCCTACTTCTCGCCCGTACAGGGGATTGACCCCAGGGGTTCAAGCGCGACCAGGGTGACATTGCGGCCCGACATGCCGCAAGGCAGTGCTCCACGACATACACCAATGCTCCCGAAAAATTTTGAAAATTCTCACGGTCCTTCTTTAGTCCCCGAGCCTTGCGCTCCCACTGGGTCGCCATGCCATCGGAGATGGAAGACAGGCGGATTCCGGCCGGCGGCTCAAAGGACTCGCTACAGGCCCAGTTCGAGCGGATGCCATGTCGCCTAAAGTTCTCACCCTCTCCTTGTGATAGGACGTGCATATAGGTCTCAATACTGTGACACTATTCGCACCGATGAGTACTCTTGTTCGTGATGTGCTTCTGGAGCCCGCACTCAGCATTCTCGCCTCCCTCGAAAACTATAGCGAGGGCCTCCCTTTCTCGGACGAGGAGTTTATCTCCCTCGGGGTTCGTCGCATAAACACACTCCATCCGTCCGGGCGCTCCTTTCTTCAGTCCGCCCGTCAATGCGATGTAACCGAGGTTTCCGTGAAGGCCTATTTCGGTGCCGTCCGCAGCATGCGCCGTCTCGCGTTCATTCACGAACTCAACACCACTCTTTCCCGAACCATCTCCGGGCCCAGGGATCGCTTCGCGTGCTTTCCGGAACTCCTGGGCCGAGACGTTCTGGCCCTGGACGGTCACGACGTTCGACATGCCACTCATGAGCCCGCGGCGCCAACGGCCGCAGGACGCATGGAGGTGCCGGGCACCGTCACCGGCATCTTTCTGCGAGACCTTCGGACCGGGGCCGCACGGGTTCTGGCCCAGACGGAGGGACATCAACACGAATGGGCTGCCGTCAAAGCCCGCCCGTGGAGCGACTTCCTTTGGCGCCCCAACGCCAAGGGCACCATTCTGGTTATCGATCCGGTTGCCGTGGACTTCGCGTTCCTGCGGGGCGCGAAGTTCAAGGGCGGCTTCACGGTGATCACCCGCACCAAATCGAATCTGGTCGTTCGCCAGTCCAAGCCGCTGGAATGGATCAAGAAGGACCCGCGCAACAAAGGCGTGCTCTCCGATGAGCGGGTGTGGTTCGCAGAACCGGGGGAATTTCGACGGGTTCGCTATCAGGATCCGGAAACGGGTGAGGTTCACGAGTTCTTGACCACGGAGTTCCGTCTGCCGCCAGGGGTCATCGCTCAGCTCTACCGGCTGCGCTGGGATATCGAGAAGTTCTTCGATGTGTGTGAGAATCTCCTGGGGGAGAAGCGGGCTTGGGGATTGGGTCCGATACCCGCGCAGGTTCAGAACGAGTTCCTGGTCTTGGTGCACAACCTCCTGCTCCTTTTGAGCGCGCGACTGGAGGCTCAGGAGGGAATCCGGGATGAGAAAGTGGAGATCCGGTATGAAGCGGCGGTAAAGAACCGAGAGGCGACCGCGCAGTCCAAGGGCCGGACGGTGTCTCCATTCGTGCGGATACTACGACTGATCACCCGATGGAGCAGCCAGTTCACGCGTTGGATGCAGGATGCGATTCTCTCCGGTTGGGACTGGCATGCTGGAATTGAGAAGCTGCGCCCGCTGATGCGCGCCTACCTTCGCTAACGGCTCACGGAGCTAACCATGGGGATCTCCAAGACCACTACACGCGAAAAACTTCTCACCTCATCAGACACGCCGCAGTGAAGCTCAAACACCATCCCAGCATTCATCTGCAAATGGAGTGGGTAACACCGATCGATGTCACGGAATCGCCTGTCGGTGTATACCTCCAACGTGTCCTTCCTTTCGCTGGCATCCATCGTAGCGAAGCGCCAGATCCGTTCCTCTGGCAGAGGCGTGCCAACAGGCTTCCAGTAACGATTCCATTTCCGATCCCGATCGATTGTCCCATCCTGCTTCAAGGTGTGCGCCGTTCGGATGATATTGTTGTACTCGTCCTGCCTGGGTTGAGCCGCTTCGATGGCATGATCCCAGAAGGGAGCGGTCTCAACCGCAACGACGTTGCCCTTGAACTCGGGCATGTCGGCCGGTGCGGCCATGGCCTTGCGGAAAATCCTGTTTTCACTCTCACCGCCGACTCCCAGCACGCCGATCACGAATGGCATCCTCGGGGCTGACAGGTCTTTTCGAACATCGCGAATGAATCTGGCCAGCAGGTCCGAATACAGATCGTATTTTCCAGGCTGGTTGGGGCCGGGATAGGTTGTCCCATCGACCAGATCGTTGAATCCCTGAAGCCAGACGAAACCGGCCAGTTCGTACCCCTCCCTGGGATCATAGGCAGGACAGACCCGCCCGGGATCTGCCAGCACCATCTTCACATGGTCGATCATCATTCGGTAAAATACACCTGAGGCGGCATCCTTTTCATCCTGCCATTTCTTCCGATCCTCAAGTCTGGGAATTCCGTGGGCGCCATTCGGGTGTTTGTCCCACTCATCTTGAGTCCGCCTGGGCAGCTTGTAGGGCCCGGCACTGGGCGGACGAAATTCGGTGTTGAGCGACCTGCCACCCCAGGCGGTCTTGATAATCAGAATGGGCTGCTTCAGCTCCTTCTCCATGTAGATTCCGAAGGTGAACTCCGGACCGATCCTGCCGCCATCCTTGGTGGGTGCGTTGCCACGCGCGCCAAAGCCGGCGGTCAACTTCCCCAGGCCCTCGCCGTTGGCACTGCCATCATAAGGTCCGGTCAAATAGGACATCCAGACCCTGTCACAAATGCGTGGGGTTCCATCCAGGTTGCGCATCTCCGCGAGAATGGGTGCCGTCAGCGGGTCTTTGCCGATGTAGTCAAAGGTGCTGATTGCGGCATGTCCCTCCATGTTGGACTGTCCGGCGAGGATGAGCACCTTGAGCGGTCCGGCCAGGGAGCCCGGAGTGAGGGCGCACAGCATGGCTGCGGTGAGGAAGACAGCTGGTTTCATGGTGATTTGCTGGCTGCAAGTATTGTCATCGGGAATGCTCTTCGATGGGTTTGCGATGGAATCCACCAGACTGACGAGCTTCGGCGCGGACCTGGACGCTTCGAAGGCGATGAGGGCCTGGGCCTATTGCAGGTGGACGAGTTCCGGGGTGTCCGTCGAAGCCTCGATTGCAGCAATCGTCTCGCGGACGGACCTGGCCTTCCGGAGCATGAGCTCCTTGGGAAAGTCCTTTTCGTCCTTCTCAAAGTAGTTGCCGATCCTGGTCAGCTCCGGAATGACCGACCTGGCGTGTGTCCCATAGCTGAGCAGGATCTCCATCAGTTCAGGGGTCCGATGCTCGCTGGCCCATGGATTCTGGTCGCGGGTGTATTGGACGCAGGCGCTGATGCCCTCCGCGATCCGATGTTTGGCCAGGACTCGCAGTCCCTCCACGCGGATGGAGTCGGCGAACATTTTTCCGCTCGGAGCCGGCTCCATGATCGCCTGATAGATGGCGGGCAGCAGAGGCTTGATGTCTTCGGCGGACAGATTCCGATAGACCGATCCGATGCTGCCCCGGGCACGACCGTCCTGGTTCTTCAACCCGGCGCGCACAGCGTCGTAAAGCGCCTCGCGATCCACGCCCTCCAGCGAGCGGTTCAGCATCCCGCCCCGATCGAAGAGAGCAAACGACAGATACCGCTGCTGCATGCCGCGCGGATCGCCCTGCAGATCCTCCTGCACCAGCAACCTGAGGAGTTGGGGCACCGCCTGCATGGCGGGGGCGCCGATGGCTGCCAGCGCTTCGGCGGCCTTGATGCGCAACCAGAGATCCTGGTCCGCCAGTGCTTTCCGCAACGGTTCGATGGCTGGCGCCCCACGCCCGCGCAGGGCGGTCAGGGCCTGGCAGGCACCGTAACGGGCATACAGCGTGGTCGACTCCAGCAGGTCGACCAAGGGTGGAATCGCGACCTCCTTGCGCCGGCCCAGTGCCATCGCGGCCCGCTCGCGAACCACCGGCGACCAACTGCCGAGGCGTTCCAACAACTGCTCTTCGGTAAACCTGTCGTAGGTGCTGTAACGGTCCTTGTTGTCCCAGCCACGGCCATCCTGGAGGAGAGCCTGCGCCGCGGCGGAGTCCAACTGCGGAGTGACGGCCGGTCGCTTGCCAGTCAGATAGAGCTTCTTCAGCGGCGTCGCGTAAGCCAGCAGGTAGGCGCCGGTGGCGTCCCAACCCTTGTAGCTGTCGTTGTCCGGCTCGGGCGGCCCTTGATGGGCGAACGTGCCGTCCCAGCGGCGGGCGAAGTCGAAGTACCACGCGCCGAATTCCTGCATCCAAGCTCCGGTGGCCTGGGGGCCGGACTGGGCGATGCCGGGCATCGCCCACAGGAGGTTGAAGAAATTGCCGGTGTGCCCGGTGTCGCGCTCGGGTCCATGGGACGCAAGGCTCATGCGGGAGAAGAACTCCGCCCCATGCTTCTCGCCGAGAAGGTTGAACAGGACCGCAGCCATGCCGCATTTGCCGTTGTCTTCGTGGTTCTCGATCCACGGGTGATGGTCGCCATACGGGATCGCCCCTTTGCCGATGTAGAACCGCAACAAGCGGGCGCTGAGTTCGATGGCGCGGCCCACCTCCGGGTCCTTCACGCCGGCCTCGCGCGCCAGCACCAAGCCGATGGTCAGCGGCACTCCCGGAGAATTCATCATCCCGTAGCCGCCGAGGCGGCCGGTGGGCTTCGCAAATCCGTGGCCCCAGGAACCGACCGCGCTCTGGCCATTGGCCGCCTCGAGTGCGAGACGCCGTAGTCCGGGCAGGACCGACGAGTCACCGGTCGATAGAACATACTCGGCGAGCAGGATCATGACGTAGCCGTAGTGCCAGGTCTGCATGGAGCGCGACGAGAAACCCGCCGCCCAATGGGCTTCCCTTTTCACCAGCGGGAGATACGCGGAATCGCCGCTCGCCAGCAGGGCGAGCGCATTGAGGGAGCGCACAATCGGATCGTCCCGATCCGGGGATCGGGCCACCTTCCCGGCCAGCGCCTTGCACCCCTGTTCGAGAATGCGTTTGGACTTTGGGCAGTCGTAAGGTGCCGTGGCGCCGTAGCTGCCCTGCACGGGGAGTTGGACAACGACGTCCTCCACCTTGCCCGTCCTCCAGCGGGTCACAGCCAGTCTTCCCCCGCCCGCTTCGGATTCGGCGAGGGTGACTGCGCTGCCGAACTCGGTGCGCGGATCGTGCGAAAACGGGTTGCCGCCGACCCCCAGAATGACGTCCCCGACAGCAAGGATTCCGTCGGCAGGAGAACCCTTCTCCACCTGGGTGATGGAAATCTGCCGCGCATCGGTGGTCACCATCCTGTCGCAGAACATCCAGCCGCGCAGCCCCGTGGGACCGAGATTCCAGTCGTGCTTGGCGCCCGCGGGAATGGCATCGCCCCGGGTGAGGTCGGGGATCGTCAGTGGCTGGCTTCTGGCTGCGGCCATGGTGGACGCAGGCGCACCGAGCAGAACCACGAGGAAGAGAGTGAAGAGCCGAGTCGTCATAAATCAGGCCTGTTGAGTTGTCGAAATGCTGTCTTCGCTTCGAGGAGGCTTCTGCGAGCTCTCAACTTGCCCGGTTGCGCCATCCGGCAAGAGAAGTTCGCCCTTCATGGGTGGCCCGTTCCTGCGGGGGATGGATTGGCCTGTGCACCTTTCGCGGCGGGCAGAAGTTGCGGGCGAAGTCGAAGGGTGACGTTGGAACCCACGGCGGGAAGGTTCGTGGCGTTAATCTGCCACATGAGCGCCTCATTGTCCTGGCTGTGTATCGCCGGCAGGCAGAGCAACTCGTCGCCAAAGGTGGAGAGAGAGATCACGTTTCCGCTTTGGTCGCTCAAGTATTGTCGCGGCCCAGGCCCGTCGCCATACAGGATGGAACCCGCAAAGAGAAAGGTGTGCGTCGGAAACCTGGCCTCCTTGTCCGGTGAAGCGGAGCCATCGGACCTCCTGCTGGAAGGGGCGATGAAATCGCTGATGGGGTGCTCGATCATTCTTCCATCCCCGCCCTTGAGCACCAGAGAGACATCCACCGGCCCGCCGCTGGGTGGAACGTCAATCCAGCGCCCGCCTTGGTCCCCTATCAGCTGGCGGGTCGCCGGACTTCCCGGTTTCGCACCCAACAGCAGGAGCGCCGCGTGAATGTGCATCGGCCTGGCCTCGATGGCGACGATGGATTCGTGCTCCTTGGTTCCTTGGGTGCAGGCCACCAACTCCAGCTCACCGCGATGAAGGCAGACCGAACTCTGCACGTCGACGCACCACTCCTGAACGTTGATCGATACCCCGGGAAAATTGAGGTTCTGCAAGGCGGACTGAAGGGTGGCCATCGTGACGTCCCGAACCGATTCCGGCGGTTTGCTGGAAACGGACTCGGAGTTGGGCCCGGCTGCGCACAGCGCCACGCAGGGCATCGTCAGCGCCGCCCACAACGTCAGGAAACCCGCCGGCGTCCTTCTGTGCTCCTGGCTGGTCATTGGCATGTCCCTGCAGGTTGGGATTGCCCGCCAAGGAGGAGGACATTCCGTGGCTTCATTGCGGACCAGGCACCAGGTTCTCGATGAGATATCGCGCCATGAGCATGCGCACATGGACGACCGAGCCTGGGCCCTCGCGGAGCCCATGGTCGCGATTGGGATAGGCCATGTAATCAAACCGCTTTCCCAGCTCAATGAGCCGGTCGACCAAGCCTTCAACAATCTGCAGATGTGTGTTTTTCTCACCTGTGCCGTGAATGATCAGCAGTTTGCCTTTCAGCCCCTCCGCATAATGGATCGGCGCGGCGCGGCGGTAGCCATCCGGATTGGTCTCCGGTGTCTGCATGTAGATCTCTTGAAACCAGGCGTTGTAGAGATGGGGCTGCGGTTTGGGCACGACGGCAATGCCGACCTGGTACACGTCCGGTTTGCGGAACATCGCATTCAGCGTGTTCGAGCCGCCACCGCTCCAACCCCAGATCGCGACCCGCGACACATCCACGTACGGTCGCGCGCGGGCCAGTTCCTTCAACGCCGCGGCCTGTTCCTCCGTGGAGAGGGGGCCGAGGCTGCCGAAGATGGACCGCCGCCACGCGGCTCCCTTGGGCGCCGGCGTGCCCCGGTTGTCAATCGACACCACCAGAAAGCCGAGGTCGGCGATTACGCGATGGTAGTCGGACTGAACTTTTCCCCAGGCGTCCAGCACGGTCTGGGCGTGCGGCTCGCCGTAGACGTAGACCAGCACGGGATATTTCCTGGATGGATCGAATCCAGACGGCTTGATCATCCACGCGTCCACCACCACACCGTCGCCGATGTCGAGTTGGAGGAACTCCGTGGGCTGCGGGATCAACGGCTGCATCTTCCTGCGCAGTGCCTCGTTGTCTTCGAGTACGCGCATCACTTTGTGGTCGGATAGCCGGACCAGTTCCGTGATGGGAGGATCGTCGAACGTCGAGTACGTGTGAATGGCCCACCTGGCATCCGGGGAGAAATCGTACTCATGTGTGCCCGGCTGGTTCCAGGGTGTGACTCGTTCGGGCGTGCCGGCCCCTTCGAGGCCCACGCGGTAGAGGTATTTCTGGGTCGCGTTGTCGGGGGACGCGTGGAAATAAAACCAACCTCCGCTCTCTTCCACCACGGCGCGCTCGATGATGTCAAACTCTCCGGGTGTCAGGCGGGCGAGTTCCTTGCCGTCGCGCGAATAAACATAGGCGTGCCGCCAGCCATCCTTTTCGGAAAGCACGATGAACGCCTGACCGTTGCGAATCCAGGTCCACCCGGCGTTGAGGGAGTAGCTCCCATCCACCCAGGCGGGATCGGTTTCATGAAAAATGCGCCGGAGCGAGCCTGTCCGGGTGTCGGCGAGGAGGAACTCGCGTTCGTTACGGAAGCGGCTCAACTTCTCGATCAAGAGCTCCTCCGAGTTTCCCGCCCAACCGATCTCCCCCAGGTAGAAACCTTCTGCCGGCATGGGGATGGGAAGCCATCGTGTCTCCTTTCCCCGTGCATCCACCACACCCACGCGCAGGGTCGGGATGGTTCCCCCCACCCGGGCAAAGCGCACTTGCCGGACTTCGGGATACGAAGGGTCTCCCGGAACCAACTCCGACCGGAGTTTTACCCCGGATTGGTCCGATTGCACAAAAGCGATCCGCTCTCCGTCGGGACTCCAGACCGCGTGACTGTGCGAAACCGGGCCGTCCGGAGCGCTCATAGTCAGTGGCATCCTGTGATCACCGTTCAGATCACGCACATGGAGATTCCCCTGGTCCGAGAACAGGATGCGCCGGCCGTCCGGGGAGAGGTTCCCGGATCTGGAGGTGTGTTGTTGCGACGAGCCAGCCAGCACCGTGCGTTCGCCGCTGATCGTGTCATAGCGCACGCGCACATTCTCTTTGGCATCGGGCACCGACTCCAGAACGGTGTAACCCGAACCATCAGGCATCCAGTCGACCCGAAGACTCTGCGGGCGGAATTCGTTCCGGTCGTAAATCGCGCGAAATCGCGACTCCGCTTGTTGGAGCAGGACTTCATGGGGCGTCTGACTGCGGACCTCCGGGAGGGTGACGAGAGCGGCGAAAACGGCCGCCATAAGGCATCCGAAACGAGTGCTTCCTTGGGCGTTCATGGGACTATGCATGTTCCTTCAGGTTTCCAATCACCCACGCCCACGCCCACGGGTTGAGCGTGCCCAAGTAGTTCTGATTGGCCGCCGCAAGGAAACCGGCCATCAGACTCCTGGGTCGAACCCCCCCGCCCATCAGATCGCTCACCTTGGCCAGCGCCTCAAGAGTTTCGCGGTTCACTTGTTCGCGCAGGTTATATCGGTGTTCCGCGGTCAACCGCAGGACCGGCGATCGGCAGGACTGCGGGTGGGCTTGGCCCAGTCACAGTTTACCTTTGGTTTGCCTTCTGGCTTGGCTTATTCCAACGCTCGACCGTGAAAGTCGGCACAATCAGTGGCCTGGGTGCCCGGCTGCAGGCCACCAACCTTGTGGTGGCGGCCGGGGTGTTGGCGGAACTCTTCGATCACGCCCCCGACCTCGCCTTCTTCGTGAAGGACCGCGCGGGACGGTATGTGGCGGTGAACGCCTCCCTGATCAAGCGGCACGGTTATCGCCACAAGTCGCAGGTGCTGGGCCGATGCCCCAGCGACATCTGCCCGGGCGATCTTGGCCGTCTGCCCGCCGAGCAGGACGCCCAGGTGTTGCGTACCGGAAAGCCGCTTATCGACCATCTTGAACAGCAATGGTACCTGCCGCGAAAGCCGGTGTGGTGCCTGACCACCAAGTTGCCGCTCCGGGACACGGCCGGAAAGGTCATCGGGCTGGTCGGCATCTCGCGCGACGTGCGGGCGCCGGTGGATCCCCGGAGTATTCCGGTGGAATTGGCGGCAGCGCTGGAAAGTTTTGAGAAGAACCCCGCGGAGTCCGTCACCCCTGCCAGCCTGGCCCGCCGGGCGGGACTGACGCCCCCCAGGCTTGCCCGGCTCATCCATCGGTTCTTCGATCTCACTCCCGGCCAATTTCTCACCCGGACCCGCCTGGCCGCTGCCGCCCGGCTGCTGCGCGAAACCAGCCTGGTGGTCTCGGAGATTGCCCACCAGTGCGGCTTCTACGATCACAGCGCCTTCAGCCGGGCGTTTCATGCAGCCATGGGGGTAACGCCCAGCGCCTACCGGAAGGCCGTACGGAAAGCTCCCTCCGGGCGCGAACCCATGTGATCCCACTCCGGCAGTTCGAACCAGGGAGCCGGATCCGTCCGGTTTGCCAGGCACCGCTCCCGCCTCGCACACTCCAATCGGACAGGGGCGGCTCCACCCACGCGATTCCCATCGAGCCTGCATGGTGCTCCGACGACAGCCACTGAGCATTGGCGGTGCATGGCCCGCACGCCATCCACGGATCAGGCACGGCCGATTCAGGTGAGGCCGATGTCCTTGCCGGGCCTGTACCCCGCCGCCGTGATGGCTTCGACGATCACGTCCACCGCCTCAGCGTTCGACTTCAGATTTGGGGCGAAGCCGCCTTCGTCGCCCACGGAGGTCACCAACCCCCGCTTCTGGAGCAACTTCTTCAGCGTGTGGAATGTTTCCGCGCCGTATCGCAGGGCCTCGGCGAAATCTGGCGCTCCGACCGGGAACAGCATGAACTCCTGGAAGTCCACGTTGTTCGTCGCGTGCGCGCCGCCGTTCAATACGTTCATCATGGGCACCGGCAGCATGTACGGCGCCCGTGCCTTCAGTCCGTGGAGGTGCCGGAGGTGCGCGTAGAGGGGCAGTCCGCCATCCAGGGCGGCCGCGCGGCAGACCGCCATCGAGACGCCAAGGATTGCGTTGGCTCCGAGTCTCGACTTGTTCTCCGTCCCGTCGAGTTCGCACATCAGCCGGTCCAGTTCGCCCTGTGCGTGGGGTGACTTGCCCTTGAGCTTCGGGGCAATGACGGCATTGACGTTGGCGACCGCTTTGAGAACCCCCTTGCCGCCGAAGCGTTCGTCGTCCTTGTCCCGCAGCTCAACGGCTTCGCGGGTCCCGGTGGAGGCGCCGGACGGCACGCAGGCCGAACCGGTCATGCCATTCGCCAGGGCGACGGTGACCATGACGGTCGGGATGCCACGTGAGTCCAGGATTTCGAGTGCGGTGATGTTGCGGATGGTCGTCATGCCATGGGTTCTGGGTTGCAGTGAATCGGGACCGGCGATGGCGTTGACCGTGGGCTTCATATCCATTCTTTTCCGACGCGCGGATGTCCCGGATGCGCGGCTCCAGCCGGGCCGGTTCTCCTTCCCGATCCACGTCAGTTCCAGCTCTTGCCTTTTCGTCATGGTGGCCGTCACGCAAGGGTTTGGAGGCAGTGCTGCCAGACGTCGGGATGGTTCTGGCGAAGACTGGCAAAAGGTTCCTCGTTCTGGCCGGTGCCGGTAAAATGCCAGCCGAGCAATCCGTGGTCGTCCGTATCGCGCAGCGCGTTTGCCAGCGCGCTGGCATCCGGGGCGGGTTCCTGGAGCGCGGCTTCGACACGCGCTTTCAAGCGCCGGTGCGTCTGCTGGTAACCGGCGGCCAGGGCTTCGCGGCTATCCAAGTGGAGCGCCTTGACGGTCTTCGTGCCCTTCGATGTCCAGTCATTGACCGCCGGGTCAAAGCGGGCGACGACATTGCCGGTGGCGGGGTCGAAATCGAGGAATTCCCACGGGTTCTCCGCGGTCGGGTCCACCAGGAGCGGCGTGCCGCCAGCCAACGGGAAATCATCACCCTTGAAGCGCCCGCATTCCGTGCAACACAGGAGGAGATTCAGCCAGCGGAACATGCGATCGGGATGATGCCGCTTGGGCCAGAAGTGTTCGATGTCGGTGCCATGCGAATCGCCGCAATACATGCACCGCTGGCGGTTGCCGGCCATCGTCTGAAGCACGCCGAGGGCGGTCTTGACGGACCTGGTCTGCCGGGCGGATCTCCAAGTGGCCTCAATGTCCAACGAGCCGGCATCGTGTTGGGCGTCGGCGCTGGTCTGTTTTCGATGGAGAGCCTGCTGCGTCGGTGCGGGCAGGTCGAGGCGCTGAATTCTCCGCATGGCTCAAGTCTCCTCCTCGGGAGCGGCGAAGAGTTGAAGTTGATCCGCGCGCTGCTTCTCGTCTGTGGTCAACCTGCCACCGGCGCGCTTCTTGGCTTGCAGCTTCGCGAACTCAGCGCGGCCTTCGACGGCTCGGGGAGACCGCGTGTTCTGCAGACCGAACGCCGGTGAGAGCAGGATGGTGTCGGGGCGCGAGGCAATCACCTTGCGATAATCCTCATCTGACAATGGGTGGGGATGGGCGTCGCTGCCCGGTTCTGGAAGCCTAAACAGCCCGTTGGGATCCGCCGCCTGACAGATCAAAGGACTATGGGTGGTGACGAGAAACTGGATGTTGGGAAAATGCCGTTTGAGCCAGAAGCCGATCTCGCGCTGCCATTCGGGGTGGAGGTGCGCGTCAATTTCATCAATCAACACCACGCCGCTGCGCTTGATGACGGTTTTCCCTTCTTTGGTCTTTTCGGTCAGTCCGTCCAGCCCATAAGTGCCGATCAGATGCCGGACAATATCCGCCAGCAAGGCGGCGGCGGCGCGGTAGCCGTCGCTCATTTCTCCCCAAGCCAGCTGGACGCCATTGCGATCCTTGAGCCAGAGACCGTCGGAATCCACCCGATCCACGGTAATCCGGTTGGGCATCAGATCGTCGCGGAGGAGTTCCAAGACAAGAGCGAGTTGTTCCGCTTCCGCATCCTTGTTTTCCAACTTCTTGTGATCGAGCAACCGCAGCCATTGATCCACCTCGGCCAGCGAGGCAGCTTCCTGAAACATGGTGACAAAACGCCCAGTGGTGGGAGCGACCATTTGCCGTGTCGCTTCAGGCGACGCGCCGAAGACGCGGCGGAATGGGCCATAACCACAAGCAAACCAACCGGTCGCATCAGGCGACCAGATCGTGCGGTCGGGAGTCTGGTAGGTCTTTGGTTTTCCCGGCGGGATGGTGGACTGGATGCTTGTTTCTCTGCCACCATTCTTGAACTCAATCCTGGCGGGAAACGGCCCCGGTGAAGGCTTCTGTCCCGCAACGGTGAGGGCATCGTCGTGGTCCATGCGGACGATCTCAAGCTGGATGAAAGATGCTGCCCCGGCGGAGCCGTCACGAGTCCAGCGGTGAAAACTCGGTTGCAGAGACCGCGAGGTGTCCTTTCCAAGAAGCCCAACGGCGATTGCTTTCAGCAGGGTGCTCTTGCCCGAGCCGTTGTCACCGGTGAACACCGTCCAGCCGGCGTACTTGCCGTCCGGTCGGGCCAGTTCAAAATCGAGGGTCTCGAAACCGCGAATGTTTCGGAGCGAGACTTTGTGGAGATACATGGAAACGTCCTATCAGAGCTCAGTTGAGATTCCAACGAATCGTGAAATGCTGCCGGAGGCCGCTCATCTTCTGGAACTTTTCCGCAATCGGAAGCGCTTTGAGCTCATCCGCTGTCATGCGAGCACCCTAACCGGGCGGCACCGGCCCGGCGACCGGATTTCCATCGAATCCCGAGGTTGTGGGGAGAGGTGCGAATTTCGCGAAGCCTCGTCTCGGAGGGCCGAGTTCCACGAGGCCGCAGTGGAGTGGGGCAATGGATTGAGGACTCGCGGAGCTCGTCCCTCCGATTCGCTGGCTCGGTACCGACAACTTGGGGATGCACCGCCCCGACCCCGATCCCTTGGCCCCTTCCGACAAGTCGCCAATGCGCCCATGGTCAATGCGATCGCACCGTTGCCGGCGCAGCCGATCGGCAAGGGGTTTGCCCCGGAACGGGGTTCGGTTCCGGTGCGCAGGGGAAGGGGGACGCCTTCGCGGATGCCGAATCGTGACGGGGCGCTCCTTGACACCCGCGCTGCAAAACCCTAGTCGCGGGGGGCCGGTCCGGAGCCGTGCCTCATGTCCCAACGCCTCGTCATCCTCGGTTCGATCGCGGTCGGCGCCCTGCTGGTCGCCCTGCTCGCCTGGAATCCGTCGCGCGACCGCACGCGCCACGCCCAGGGCCCGCCGCTCCTGGTTTATTGCGCCGCCGGCCTTCAACCCGCCATCGAGCCCGCCGTCCGCGCCTTCGAGGCCGAGACCGGCGCCCGGGTCCAGATCCAGTACGGCGGCTCGGGCACGCTCCTGGCCAATCTCCGCGTTTCCCGCGTCGGGGACCTCTTCGTGGCCGCCGACCATTTCTTCATCGAGATCGCCCGCTCGAACGCGCTCCTCGCCGAGGTCATCCCGCTGGCCCGCCTCACCCCGACGATCGCCGTCGCCCGGGGCAATCCCAAGGCCATCCGTTCCCTCGACGATCTGCTGCGCGAGGATGTCCACCTGGTCCTCGCCAATCCCGATGCCGCCGCCATCGGTCGCGTGGTCCGGGACACCCTCCTGGCGCGCGGCACATGGGACCGCTTCGAGACCCGCGCCCGCGCCTTCAAGCCCACCGTCAACGACCTCGCCAACGACCTGAAACTCGGCACCGCCGACGCCGCCATCGTCTGGGACGCCACGGTCCGTCAGTATCCCGAACTCGATGCGGTCCCCGACGCCACCTTCGCGGACGCCGCCTCGGAGGTCGCCGTCGGCGTCCTCGAAGCCTGCACCCAGCCCGCCGCCGCCCTCGCCCTGGCGCGATTCCTGGCCGCCCCGGAACGCGGCGGACGGCACATGGCCGAACATGGATTCGCCCCCGTCGCGGGCGACCCCTGGGTTCGGTCGCCGGAACTCATCCTCTTCAGCGGCGGCGTCAACCGCGTCGCCATCGAAGAAACCCTGCGCGCCTTCGAAGCCCGCGAAGGGGTCGGCATCCAGCGGGTGTACAACGGCTGCGGCATCCTCACCGCCCAGATTCGTGCCGGACAGAAGCCCGACGGCTACTTCGCCTGCGACGTCTCGTTCATGCGGACGGTCGGGGACGAGTTCCACGCCGCGGTCGAGCTGGCCGAAACGCGGATGGTGATCGCGACGCCCCCGGGCAATCCCCGGGGCCTCCAGTCCCTTCAAGACCTCGCCCGCCCCGGCTTGAAGGTGGGTCTCGCCAACGAGGAACAAAGTGCTCTCGGCGCCCTTTCCGCCCGGCTCCTCCGAAAGCACGGCTGGTTGGAAGCCGTCATGGCCAACGTCGTCGTGCAGACCCCCACCGCGGATCTTCTGGTCAACCAACTCCGCGCCGGCGGCCTCGATGCGGTCGTCGTGTATGAGGCCAACACCCGCGCCGCCGGCGAGGCCATCGCGGTGATTCCCATTTCCCTCGACGGTGCCACCGCGATCCAACCCCTCGCCGTCGGGCGCCAGACCCGGTACCCGCAACTGATGCGGCGCCTCATGGACACCCTCTGTTCCGAGGAGTCCCGGCGCCGGTTCGAGACGACCGGTTTCCGCTGGAGGGTTCCCTCCCCATGATCCGCCGCACCGGCATGGACGCCGCGCCCCTGTCGGGCCGTGACGTCCGGTTCTACCTCGCCCTCGCCGTCCTCGGCAGTTCGTACCTTGTGCTGCTGGCCGCCATGCTGGTGGCCGACTTGTTCTACACGACCCCGGGTCACCTCTGGGCCGCCCTCCAATCCCCGGAGATCCGCTACGCGATCCGCCTCAGCCTTCTCACCTGCACCCTCACCACCCTTCTGTCGCTCTGGGTGGCCGTGCCCCTCGGTTATCTGCTGGCTCGAACGCGCTTCCCCGGACGGGGCCTCGTGGATCTGGCCATCGACATCCCCATCGTCCTGCCCCCGCTCGTCGTCGGCCTCAGCCTGTTGATCCTCTTCCAGACCCCGCCCGGGCGCCTCATCGAACGATGGATCCCGGTCACCTACGCCATTCCCAGCATCATCCTCGCGCAATTCATGGTTGCCTGCGCCTTCGCGGTCCGCACCATGCGCACCACCTTCGACCAGCTCGATCCCCGACCGGAACAGGTCGCCCTCACCCTTGGCTGCCACCGGTCCCAGGCCTTCTGGCGCGTGGCCTTCCCCGCCGCCCGCCGCGGAATGCTGGCCGCCGCCACCCTCGCCTGGGCGCGATCCCTCGGGGAATTCGGACCGATCCTCGTCTTCTCCGGCGCCACCCGATTCAAGACCGAGGTCCTCTCGACCACCGTCTTCCTCGAACTCAGCATCGGCAATCTCGAGGCGGCCGTGGCGGTGTCCCTCCTCATGGTGGCCACCGCCTTCCTGGCCCTCTTCATCCTCCGCCACGGGGCGCACGAATCCGCCCTCGGGCATCCCCAACGCTCGTGATCGCCGTCGAACATCTCCACGTCTCCGCCGGGCCGTTCTCCCTGCGCGATATCGATTTCACCCTGCCCACCGGCGCCTACGGCATGCTCATGGGGCGCACCGGCTCCGGCAAAACCACCCTCCTCGAAGCCGTTTGCGGACTCCGCCGCGTCCATGCCGGCCGCATCCGGCTCGACGACCAGGACGTCACCCACCTTCCGCCCGCCGAGCGCGGCATCGGTTTCGTTCCCCAGGACGGCGCCCTCTTCGCCCACCTCAAGGTCCGCCGCCAGATCGCCTTCGCCCTCGAACTCCGCCGCTGGGCCCCCGACCGCATCGCCTCCCGCGTCCAGGAAGTCGCCGGCTGGCTCGGTCTGCTGCCCCTCCTCGACCGCCACCCCGCCGGCCTCAGCGGCGGCGAAGCCCAGCGCGTGGCCCTCGGACGTGCCCTCGCCCTCCAGCCCCGCATTCTATGCCTCGATGAACCCCTCAGCGCCCTCGACCAGGACACCCGCGAATCCCTCTGCCAGCTCCTCGCCGAAATCCGCGCCCGCACCCGGGTCACGGTGCTCCACATCACCCACAACCGCGCCGAGGCCGAACGCCTCGCCACCCACGTCTTCCAGCTCCATGACGGATGCCTCGAACCGCGCCCGGCCTGACCGCCCGCCCATTCCCCGCCATGACGGAGAACTCCCGGAACTCACCGACGAGGAACGCGCCATCCACGACTGGCAGTTCGCCATCGACGGCCTCGGGGAACCCGCCCAACGCCGCCTCAAGGCCGCCAGCGTCCTGGTCTCCCGCGTCGGGGGTCTCGGCGGTTCCGTGGCCCTCCAGCTCGCCGCCGCCGGTGTCGGACGCCTCGTCCTCGCCCACGCGGGCAACCTCCGACCCAGCGACCTCAACCGCCAGACCCTCATGTCCCATGCCGCCCTCGGCCGGCCCCGCCTCGAATCCGCCGTCCGCCGCCTCCACGATCTCAATCCGCGGCTCGACATCGTCCCCATTCCCGAGAATCCCTCCCCCGCCAATGCCCTCGACCTCGTCCGCCAGGCGGATGTCGTCGTCGATGCCGCCCCGCTCTTCCCCGAACGCTTCGCCCTCAACCAGGCGGCCGTCACCCTCCGCAAACCCATGGTCGAGGCCGCCGTCTTCGACCTCGATGTCCACGTCACCACCCTCATTCCCGGGCGCACCCCCTGCCTCCGTTGCCTTTATCCCGGGGATCGACCCGACTGGACCCGCAAGTTCCCGGTGCTCGGCGCCGTGTCCGCCACCGCCGGCAGTCTGGCCGCCCTCGAAGTCATCCGCCTCATCGCCGGCCTCGAATCCCCGCTCGCCGGGGTTTTGCTCACGCTCGACCTCCGCACCCTGACCGTGAAAAAGTTCCGGGCGCATCGGCTGCCCGATTGCCCCGTCTGTCGCGATCTCTAAGCTGACCCGCCAAACGTCGTCCTCAACGTCGTCCCAAACGCCGTCCTCTCCGCCGGATGCACTCACCGTTCACCACCGAGCACCCCAGCCCCATCGGCTCCCGCCTCGCCCGCCCCGTCCCCCTCGCGGCCCTCGTCCTGGTTGCCTTTGCCTCCGTCGCTCTCGCCTGCCGCTACTCCGTCCGCGATACCGGCTTCGTCGAACTCGGCGAAGCCCCCTGGCGCCTCGTCCTCTCCGCCCCGGCCACCGGCCCATGGCACGACCTGTACCGTCCCGCCGCCGCCGCCGCCCTGCTCGATGCCAATATCGAGTTCGCCTTCGAACCTTCCCCGGACGCCGGCGAACCCGTCCTCGCCCTTGTCGCCTCCGACGGGCGCCGCCTCGAACTGGCCCGCGCCGGCACCCTTCCCGCCGATCGTCCCGGCGCCATCGATCTCCTCGAACGCATCGCCCTTAGTCCGGTCCGCTCCGAGATCCATCAGGCCACCCTCGACGCCTTCGCCGTCGTGCTGCTCATCGAGGGCACGGACACCGCCGCCAATGCCCGCGCCCGCAACGCCATCGACGCCGCCATCCTCGGCATCGCCCGGCTCATGCCCTCGATGCCCAAACCGGTGGACCACCCGCCGCGCCTTCTGATTCTCCACCCCGGCGACCTCGCCCGCGAAGCCATCACGGTCTGGGGTCTCGGCCTCGAACCGCGGGTCGTCCAGGACCCCCGGGTCGTGCTCCTCTACGGACGCGGCCGCCGCCTCGGCGCTCCCATCGACGGGCCTCTCATCACCCAGACCCTCCTCCAGGAACGGCTGGCCATCATCGGACAGGACTGCGAATGCGAACTCGACCGCTCCTGGATGCAGGGCCCTCTCGTCCCCGCCCGCTGGGACGCCCAACGCCAGGCCCACGCCGCGCGCGTCCTGGGCTTCGACCCGGAGAACCCCCTCGTCCGCACCGAGATCAGCCGCATCGTGCTGCGCGGCCCGACCGATCCCCAACGCCGCCGCCTCCCCGGCACCGCCCTCAACCTCGGCTACTCCGAAGACCTCCTCGAACCGGAGCCGTGGGATGACGATCCCGGGGATGACGCCCCCATCGAACTCGCCCTGACACCCCCGCCCCAGTCCCCGGACGACCCGGGTTCCCAACCCCCCGTCCCCAGCCCGGCCGCGACGGCCACCACCCCGGTCCCGACAACGGCCGCCACGACCCATCCCGCCCCCAACTCTGCCCCCAACTCCGCCCCCAAGCCCGCCCCGCGTTCCGACACCGATCCCCTCGACACCCTTCGCCGTCTGGCGTGGGTACTCCTCGCCGTGGGTTCGGTGGCGGTTCTCGAATTCGGCAGGCGCCGCTGGTTGCGGGCCAGGAAGGAACACGGTTGAACACCCTCGCCCTCATCCTCCGCGAACTGCGGCATCATCGCGTCAACGCCCTGCTCGGCGTCCTCGGCCTCACCATGGCCGTGGCCCTCCTCATCGCCGTCCGCATGACCACCGAGGCGGCCGAACGCGAGACCCGCCGGGTCATGCGCGATCTCGGCTTCAACCTCCGCATCATCCCGCGCGAGACCGACATGGACCACTTCTGGACCCACGGGTTCTCGGATCGCACCATGCCGGCCGACACCGTCCGCCGCCTCGCCGACCAGCACGGCGTCTTTCTCACCTTCAACCACCTCACCCCCGCCCTCGAAGGCCGGTTCCCCCTGGGCGGCCGTGAAGTCCTCCTCACCGGCATCGGCGACACGATCGTCGCGCCCGGCGAGGCGAGGCAACCCATGGGCTTCCGCATCCGTCCGGGCCAGCTCTTCCTCGGCCATCAGATCGCCGCCCGGCTCAACCTCCGCCGCCACGATGCCGTTCCACTCGGCGACCGCGAGTTCACGGTCGAACGCGTCCTCTCCGAAAGCGGCACCGACGAGGACATCCGCATCTACGGCGCCCTCGCGGATGTCCAGGCCCTGCTCGGCCAGCCGGACCGGATCAACGAGATCAAGGCCATCGATTGTCTCTGCCTGACCGAGGACCAGGACCCGCTCACCCAGCTCCGCGACGCCCTCGAAACCGCCCTTCCCGAGGCGCGCGTCCTCCAGTTGCGCACGCTCGCCGATGCCCGGGCCCGCCAACGGCAAATGGCCGAGCGCTACGCCCGGTTCTCCGTCCCCCTCGTCCTCCTCGTCGGCGCCGGCTGGCTCGGCCTCCTGGCCTGGCTCAACGTCCGCGAACGCACCGTGGAAATCGGACTCTGGCGCGCGCTCGGCCACGGCTCGACCCGCATCGCCGTGCTGTTCCTCGGCAAGGCCGCCCTCCTCGGAGCCGTCGCCGCCGTGGCCGGATACGGGCTCGGCACCTGGATCGCCCTGCGTGCCGGACCTGACATCTTCCAGGTCACCGCCCGCGCCCTGCAACCGCAGCCGCAACTCCTCGCCTGGGCGGTCCTTCTCACCCCGCTCTTCGCCGCCGTGGCCAGCCTGCTCCCCACCCTCCACGCCATCACCCGCGACCCCGCCGAATCCCTCCGCGCCGACTGACCCGATGAACCGCTTCCCCATGACCCTGCACCCCTCCCCATCCCTCGGAGGGCCGAGCTCCGCGAGGCCGCCCATCCCTTCCTGCCGCCCAAGGGCGCACCTCAGATCTTCAGCACTCGCCCGAGCCGTCCCCCCTTCGCGCTCGCAAGCGTCCCCGTCCTCGTGCTCGTACTCGTGCTCGTGCTCGTGCTCGTGCTCGTGCTCGTGCTCGTGCTCGTGCTCGTGCTCGTGCTCGTGCTCGTGCTCGTGCTCGTGCTCGTGCTCGTCCTCGTACTCATGCTCATGCTCATGCTCATGCTCATGCTCATGCTCATGCTCATGCTCATGCTCGTCCCCGTCCCCGTCCCCGTCCTCGTACTCAGCCCGAAGGGCGGTCCTTGTCCTCGAAACGGCATCCACCCCATTGGGAGGATCGCCTCATTCCTCGTCCGTCGGGTTCGATCCAACCCGAACCTCCAAGGCCACTGGGGAACTGGGGGAGGGGATTAAGATTAAGAGCAAGATTAAGACGATGAGGGCGGGGACTGCTGCACGAAACCTGAGATGCTCCCGCCGCCCATGATCGTCGCCGAACATCTTCATCGCCGCTTCCGCGCCCCCGCGGGCGACGTCAACGCCCTCGACGACGTCTCGTTCTCCCTCCAACCCGGCGAGTTCGTCGCCGTCAAGGGCCCCTCCGGTTGCGGCAAGAGCACCCTCCTCCTCACCCTCGGCGGCATGCAACGCCCGTCCTCGGGACGCGTCCTCCTCGACGGACACGACCTCTACGCGCTGCCGCCCGCCCAGCGCAACCGTCTCCGCGCCACCCGGATCGGATTTGTGTTCCAGTTGTTCCATCTCATCCCCTACCTCGACGTCCGCCACAACATCCTCGCCGGGCTGCCTCCGGACACCCACCCGCGCACCGCCCGCCAGCGGCTCGACCTGCTCCTGGACCAGCTCGGCCTCGGGTCCCGCGCCCATCATCTCCCCGGCGGCCTCAGTGCCGGCGAACGCCAGCGCGTCGCCCTGGCCCGTGCCCTCGTCAAGCAACCCGACGTCATCCTCGCCGACGAACCCACCGGCAACCTCGATCCCGACAACGCCGCCGAGGTCTTCCGTCAACTCGCCCTCTTCCGCCGCTCGGGCGGAACCGTCATGGTGGTCACCCATGGCCCCGATGCCGCCCCTCATGCCCAACGCATCCTGCAACTGGCCGCCGGCCGCCTTCTCCCCGACCCACCGCCTTCCGTTCCTCCATCTCCCGCCCCTTGAACCATGATTCCCTCCGCCCCGCCTCCTCTCCCCCTCCGATCGCCGCCTCGTCGCCCCCGACGCCTGGCCTCGCTCCTGCCCCTGGTTTGCCTCCCGCTCCTCGCCGGCACCACGGCGGCATTCGGGGACTGGCCCACCTACCGCGCCAACGACGCCCGCGGCGGGGTCTCGCCCGATCCGCTCCCCGATCGCGTCATCGAGGCCTGGACCTGGCGATCCATCCATCCCCCCCAGCCCGCCTGGCAGGGCGAGGCCAAGTGGGACGGCTGGAACAAGGTCTATAACCTCAAACCCCGGCAGATCTTCGATCGCGCCTTCCACACCGTCATCGCCGGGGGTCGCCTCTTCTTCGGCTCCTCCGCCGACGACAAGGTCTATTGCCTCGATGCCGAATCCGGACGCGAACTCTGGTCCTTCTACACCGAAGGCCCCGTCCGCCTCGCCCCCACCGTCGTCGGATCCCGCCTCTACGTCGGCTCCGACGATGGCGTCGTGTACTGCCTCGACGCCGCCACAGGGGATCTCGTCTGGAGCCGGCGCCCGGTCGATTCCGACCGCCGCATCCCCGGCAACGGCCGCATCATCTCCAACTGGCCCGTCCGTTCCTCGGTCCTCGTCCGCGACGGACTCGCCTACACCACCGCCGGGATGTTCCCGTCGGAAGGCGTCCACCTCGTCGCCCTCGACGCCGACACCGGCGCGGTCCGCTGGCGCCAGGTCCAGGACGATCTCCCCGCCCAGGGCTATCTCCTCGCCTCCGCCACCCGTCTCTACGTTCCCTCGGGCCGCAACAACCCCGTCGTCTGCAATCTCGCCGACGGCACCCGCCTTCAGGTGGTCGAGGGCGCCGGCGGCACCTACGCCCTCCTCACCGGCGATCTCCTCGTCTTCGGCCCCGGCAAGACCGGCCAGCTCGGCGCGGTCGAAGAGGGGCAGAAGGACCAGCTCGCCAGCTTCCAGGGCAACCACATGATCGTCACCCCCACCCGGTCCTACCTCCATTCCGACACCGAACTGTCCGCCCTCGATCGCGCCCGTTACCTCGACCTCTCCCGGCAGCGCCGCGAACTCGCCTCCCGCCAGAGCCGCCTCGCCCGTGAACTCCGCGACCTCGCCCGCAAGGAGGAGGACACCACCGCCGCCCAGGAGCGCATCAAGGATCAGCTCACCGGGATCGGACTCCAGCTCGACGCCGCCACCGCCGCCCTCGAGACCTGCGTGCTCTGGCGCTCCCCCTGCGGGCATCCCCTCGAACTCATCCTCGCCGGCGATTCCCTCGTCGCCGGTGGCGACGGCGAGGTGGCCGTCTTCGACACCGAACGCGGTTCCGTCCGCTGGCGCCATCCCGTCGCCGGCAATGCCTACGGCCTCGCCGCCGTCCGCGGCACGCTCTTCGTCAGCACCGACGAAGGCGTCATCCACTGCCTCCGGGCCGCCCCCCGTCAGGCCGCCCTTTCCCACCCCCAACCGGAGATCCGCTGATGCACCCCGCCCCCCGTTCCCGCTTCGCCAGCGTCATCGCCCTGGGCGCCGCCGCGCTCCTCGGGCCGCTTCCCTTTGCCACCCCTTCCGCGTCGGCCGCCGAACCCGGCCTGATCGCCCATTGGGAATTCGCATCCCACCGAACCCAGGGCACTTCCATCAAAGCCGCCCACGGCGGTCCCAACCTCACCCCGTCCGGCGCCTACCGGTTCACCGACGACCCGCCGCCCGCCCGGATCGAACTGTCCGGCCTCGACGAACAAATCCTCGTCGCGCCCTCCCCGGACCGTGTTCCGCTTCCACGCCAGGCCATTACGGTCGAAACCTGGGTCCGACCCGATCCCGATCCGGTGTCGCCCCGCGCCGGACTGTTCGCCATCGCGCACGGAACCGGCCCCGACTGGCGCGGCGTCCTTCTCGCCGTCCACGAGGGCCGCTTCACCTGGACGGTCTCGACCGAGGCCGTTCCCGCGCCCGAACCGCTCATTTCGGATCAACCCCTCCAGCCCGGTCATTGGCACCACGTGGTCGGCACCTGCGACGGCCGGACCCAGCGCCTCTTCGTCAACGGCCGCCCCGTCGCCCAACGTTCCCATCCGCCCGGCCAGATCCTTTACCCCACCGAAGGACCCATCCTCATCGGGTCGCTGGTCGAGGGGACCGCGCGTCACCAGCTTCGCGGAGCCCTGAACGAGGTCCGCGTTTTCCAACGCGCCCTCGCCCCCGACGAAGTCGCCCAACGCCACTCCCGTCGCAGCCCGGAGTTCCCCGCACCCGCCCCGCTCCCGATCCACCTCGCCCCCTCCTACGGTCCCTTCATCGACTGGGTGGATCGCACCACCGTCCTGGTGACCTGGGAGACGGATGAGCCCATGCCGTCCCGCCTCGAATGCACCCCCGCCGCCGGTGGCCCCACCCGCGTCGTCGAACAGCCCGCACCGACCCGGCGCCACGCCGTCACCCTCGATCATCTCCCCCGCAACACGGAGTTCTTCCTCCGCCTCGTCGGTCCCACTCAATCCGGCCGCCCGCTCCTCAGCCGCCGTTACGATTTCGATTCGTCCTTCCACTACGCGCCCGCCGCCGTTCCGCCCCAGGCCGCGACGGTCGCCTCCCCGGATTCGCGCCACGAGGAACTGGCCCGCGATCTCCTCGCCCGGGCCGGTGTCCGCCAGGGCTGGTGCCTCATTCTCGGCGCCCGGGACGGCCACCTCGCCCTCGAGATCGTCCGCCAAAGCGACTTCAAGGTCCTCGTGGTCGAACCCGATCCCGCTCGCGTCCAGGCCTGCCGGCGCCTCCTCGACCAGGCCGGCGTCCACGGCGTCCGCGCCAGTGTCCAGCATCTCCCCGCCGGCGGCGAACTCCCCTACGGCGCCTTTCTCGCCAACCTCGTCCTCTCGGAATCCGCCCTCCACACCGCCACCCCGCCTCCCTGGTCCGCCGCCGAAATCCATCGCCTGCTCCGACCCACCGGAGGGGTCCTCCTCCTCGGTTCCCCGGCCACCGGCTTCGCCTCCGAACGGAACCCGGAACCCTGGTCCGCCTGGCTCTCCGGATCGGACCTCGCCGGCGCCCGGCTGGACACCCGCGACGGCCTCTGGGTCCGGTACCAACGGCAACCCCTCCCGGGCGTCGGTGACTGGAGCCACCAGTACGGCGCCGCCGACAACACCTCCTCCAGCCTCGACGAACACGTCAAAGGCGACCTCCAGGTCTCCTGGTGGGGCGATCCCGGCCCGCGCCCCATGCCCGATCGCGGTCCCCGCAATCCCGCCCCCCTCTCCGTCAATGGCCGCCTCTACATCCAGGGCGACCGCGTCCTCTTCGGCCTCGACGCCTACAACGGGGCCGTTCTCTGGACCGTTGCCGCCCCCGAAGTCCGCCGTGCCAACGTCCCCCGCGACGGTTCCAACATGGCCGCCGACGCCCGGCGCCTCTACATCGCCCACAGCCGCTACTGCCTCGCCTTCGAGGGCCAGACCGGCGTCCGCGTCCAGCGCTACGAACTCCCCTCTGCCCCCGCTGCCCCGCCCGCCGACTGGGGCTTCCTCTCCGTCCAGGACCGGCTCCTCATCGGAAGCCGCGTCAAGCCGGAATCGCGCTACCTCGGCGACGACGGCGAATGGTTCGAGGACGATCACGCCGGCCAGATCAGCCGGGTCACCAGCGAGACGCTCTTCGGACTGAACATCGAGGACGGCACCCCCCGCTGGACCTACCGCGGCGGTGTGATCCTCAATTCAACGATCACCGTCGGCGACGACATGATCTTCTTCATCGAGAGCCGCAACCCCGCGGCCATGGCCGCCCCCACCGGCCGCCTCGCCCCCGAACTCCTCACCGACCAGCACCTCGTCGCCCTCGATCTCCGCTCCGGCCGCACCCTCTGGTCGCAGGAACACGACTTCTCCGACCTCCACTTCATGACCTACCTGGTCTATAGCCGGAACACCCTCGTCGCCACCGGCACCGACCGGAACAAGCACTTCCACACCCACGCCTTTCATGCCCCGTCCCCGGCCGACCCGCCGGGCGACGTGGACCCCCTGGCCGCCGGCGGTCAGAAGCTCTGGTCCAGGAGCCACAAGGAGGACAAGGGCCACCACAGCGGCCATCTCCAGCATCCCGTGGTCGTCGATGGCGTCTTCTACTCCGACCAGCGCTCCTTCGATCTCGCCACCGGCGAAACCCTCCGCACCGATCTCCCCGAACGACGCGGTTGCGGCACCATGTCCGCCGGGCGCCATGCCCTCTTCTTCCGGCACTATTTCCACGGCATGTGGGACCTCGCCTCGGACCGTCGTTCCCAGTTCCAGGGCATCCGCGGCGGCTGCTGGCTCGGGCTCATCCCCGCCGGCGGCATGCTCCTCGCCCCCGAAAGCAGCGCCGGCTGCTCCTGCACCCACGCCATCCAGACGTCCGTCGGCTACCTGCCGCGCGACCTCGCCCGCCGCTGATTTCCGTCACCTCGATTCCCTTAACGATGAACCTGACCTCCTACCTCGCCGGCAAGAAGATCGAAGCCACCCCCACCCTCGAGATCCGCTGCCCCTACGACGGCCGCCTCACCGGCACCGTCACCACCGCCGGACCCGAACACGTCGAAGCCGCCATCCAGGCCGCCCTCGTCCCGGGCGAACCCCTCACCCGGTTCCAGCGCGCCGAGGTCCTCGACAAAACCCGCCGTCTGCTCGAGGAACGACGCGAGGAGTTCGCCCGCCTCATCACCGGCGAATCCGGCCTCTGCCTCCGCGAAACCCGCTACGAGGTCGGCCGCGTCTCCGATGTCCTCCGCCTCTCCGCCGCCGAAGCCCTCCGCGATGACGGACAGATCTTCTCCGGCGACATCTCCCCCCAGGGCAAGGCGCGCAAGATCTTCACCTTCCGCGAACCCCTCTCCCTCGTCGCCGCCATCACCCCCTTCAACCACCCCCTCAACCAGGTCGCCCACAAGGTCGCCCCCGCCATCGCCGCCGGCGCCCCCGTCATCCTCAAACCCGCCAGCAAGGTCCCCCTCTGCGCCGTCCGCTTCGTCGAACTCCTCTACGAAGCCGGCCTCCCCGGACGCCTCCTCTCCGTCCTCGTCGGGTCCCCCGCCAACGTCGCCGATCCCCTGGTCCGCGATCCCCGCGTCGAACTCGTCACCTTCACCGGCGGCGAAACCGTCGGGAAACACATCGCCGCCACCGCCGGCTACAAACGCCTCGTCCTCGAACTCGGCGGCAACGATCCCCTCATCGTCCTCGATGATGCCGACCTCAACCTCGCCGTGTACCTCGCCGCCGAAGGGTCCTTCCGCAATTCCGGCCAGCGCTGCACCGCCGTGAAACGCATCCTCGTCGAGGAGGGCATCGTCGAGCGCTTCACCGAACGCTTCCTTGACAAGGCCAAGGAATATCCCGGCGGCGATCCCTTCGATGACGACACCCGCGTCGGCACCGTCATCGACGAAGCCGCCGCCATCGAACTCGAACAGCGCGTCAAGAAGGCCGTCGCCCAGGGCGCCAAGGTCCTCCTTGGCGGCACCCGGCAGGGCGCCCTCCTTGCCCCCACCGTCATCGGCGACGTCCCCCGCGACGCCGAAGTCGTGGTCAAGGAATCCTTCGGCCCTCTCGCCCCCATCGTCCCGGTCCGCAACCTCGATGACGCCATCGCCTACGCCAATTCCACCGCCTACGGCCTCTCCTCCGGCGTGGTCACCACCGACCTCAACCGGGCCCTCGAATGTGTCCGCCGCCTCCGCACCGGCGCCGTCAACATCAACGAGGTCCCCGGGTACCGCGTCGAAAACAGCCCCTTCGGCGGCATCAAGGACAGCGGCCTCGGCATCAAGGAAGGCGTCATCGAAGCCATCAAATCCATGACCACCGTCAAGACCTTCTCCCTCCCCTGGTAACCCCACGGTGCATCCCGGAGTTGTGGGTGAGGAGGCAGCCCATCGGAGGGACGAGCTCCGCGAGTCCTCGATCCAACGCTCCACACCGTTGCGGCCTCGTGGAACCCGGCCCTTTCCATCGAAATCGAAATCGAAATCGTGATCGTGATCGTGATCGTGATCGTGATCGTGATCGTGATCGTGATCGGAATCGGAATCGGACCTTCAAACTCCCCCATGCCCTTCCAAGACGCATTCCAGGTCGTGTCGCTCGCCCGGTGCACCGAGCGGCAAGGGCGGATGGGATCGGGGAATCCCACCCGTCACCCCCCGGGACTGTCCAGCAGGGCCTGGAGTCGTGACCCCAGTTCCCCGGGCAGGCGCCCCGGCCACTCGGCGGTGATCAACCCCACCTCGATCAGATCGCGGAGGTGGGTGCGATCCTTGTCACGCCATGCCGCGAGCTTCATGCACACCAACCCCTCCAGGGTGACCACCCGGAAGGCGCCGGCGGATTCGGATTCGGTCACGTCCGGCGACGCCGCGACGCTTTCGGATCGCACCTTCTCCCCGGCAAAGACGATGTGCAGCGCATCGCGGACGCTGGCGCCGGGGCCGTCCAGAAAGACGTCGAGTCCGGCGGGTTGACCGGGACTGGCCACCCGCCGGTACACGAACCCGGCGGCTTCAAGGGCCTGTTGCGCCTTCGCCAGGTCCGATCGGCGAAGCAGAATGTCCACATCGCGGGTGTTGCGAACCGCAGCTTCATCGACACGCGAAACCCAGGCCGCCACCGCGTTGCCGCCAGCGACCGCATAGGGGACGCCGCCAGCCTCGAGGGCCCGGGCGGCTCGCAGCAGACGGTCGCGGACCTTTTCCACGGCGCGAAGCATGCGGTCCCACGAAACCGGGGCAAGCGTCGCGGCGGCACGCATGCACGACGTGTACCGTTGCCTCCCCTGCGGGTGCAACTCCGACCACATCCAGCCCCTCCCCTCGGCCGCATCCCCAGGTTGTCGGTGAGGAGGCAGCAGATCGGAGGGACGAGCTCCGCGAGTCCTCATCCCAACGCACCCCATCGTTGCGGCCTCGTGGAACCCGGCCCTCCGAGGCGATGCTTCGCGAAGCTCGCGCCTCTACCCCAACTCCGGGATGCACGGCCGCCCCTCGGCCGCATCCCACCTTCTTTCAAGTGCCCTCGCACCCGTACTCGTACTCGTACTCGTAATCGTACTCGTAATCGCCCTCCCCAGTTCCCACGCGGAATGGCATGGTCCGAACAAGAGCGAACCCATCGTGGGGACGTGGGGGCACCGGGGGTGGTCGATCTTCGTTGGGTGTACACGCTTTAGCGTGTCGGGGTGAAATAGGAGGCTCACGCTGAAGCGTGCACACCCAGCCGTCCTGGCGGGGCGGGGACGGTGGGGGCACAGGAGTGACCGGACTTCGTTGGGTGTACACGCTTTAGCGTGTCGGGGTGGAATAAGAGGCTCACGCTGAAGCGTGCACACCCAGCCGTCCTGGCGGGGCGGGGACGGTGGGGGCACAGGGGTGACCGGACTTCGTTGGGTGTACACGCCTTAGCGTGTCGGGGTGGCTTGGGCAGGTTCCAGGAAGCTTGAGATGCGCCCCCCCCTTGCCCCCGCCCGGTATCCCCCTTGGCTTTCCGCCGGTTCGGTGATTGGATGGAGTCGTGATCGAACCGGGAGGACGTATGAAGCACGCGTTGTTGTTCCACGGTTGGGCCCGTCTGGCGGCCCTTGCCATTGTGATCGTCACGGCCGCTGCGCTCCGCGCCGATGTCGAGGCACCCGAACCCGATGCCCCGCCGCGGATCCTCTCGATCGAGCATCGCGGACCCGACCTGATCCTCCGTGCCTCCGCGCCCGCCGGCGTCGCCCGTCTTCTCCTCGAAAGCTGCACCCGGGAGGATCTGGCGTTCTGGGTGCCCCGCGCGGTGATCCATCCGGAACCCGGCACCACCGAAGTCACCTTCCAGGTCCCGATCCAGCCCGGGCTCGAACTGTTCCGCGTCCGTGCCGACGCCACCACCCCGCTCCCGGCCCAATTCTATGCCGGCCCCAGCGAGTTCGCGGGCGAACCCGCCTCCGAAACGCCGGGCCCCGATGCGTTCCGCGCCGACTCCGCCGCCCCTCCGGCGGCCGAAGACGGCGGCGGGGCGCGTGAGGTGGTCGAGTCCGACATCTGGGTGGTGCGGGGCAACACGCTCTACTTCTTCAACCAGTACCGGGGCTTCCAGCGGATCGACATTTCAGATCCCGATGACCCGAGCATCGAGGGCACGTTCCCCCTGCCCGGGATGGGTGAGCAGATGTACGTGCTCGACAGCGGGCCCGTGATCCTCCTCGCCCACGATCCCTGCCGCCAGTGGGGCTTCGATGCCGAGTCCGCGGTGATCCTCGTCGATGCCCATGCCGCCACTCCGCTCGAACTCGCCCGCCTGCCCCTTCCGGGCCGGGTCGTCGAGAGCCGCCTCGTCGGCACCGCGCTCTACGTCGCCACCGAGACCTGGCGCGAATCCGCCGACGGACGCGGCGCCTGGGAATCCGGCACCTGGATCAGCAGCTTCGATCTGTCCGATCCCGCCCGGCCCGTGGCCCGGTCGCCCCTCTGGTACCCCGGCTCCGGCAATGTCGTCACCGCCACCGACCGGTTCCTCTTCGTCGCCATCACCGACTACTCCCGCCCATGGCCATGGCGTTCGGATCTCCGGGTCGCCGACATCTCCGCTCCGGACGGAACGATGACCGACTTCGCCCGGATCCCGCTGCCCGGTCGGGTGGCCGACAAGTTCAAGATCGACCTCGCCGGCGATGTGCTCCGCGTGGTGACGGAGGCGACCGAATCCTCCACCAACACCCGCTGGGTCACCGTCCTCGAGACCTACCGGCTGGCCGATCCCCGGTCCGTGCCTGCCGTGCCGTACACCCCCCTGGACCGCCTCGAGCTTGCCCGCGGCGAACGCCTGTTCGCCACCCGGTTCGATGGAGACCGCGCCTACATCGTCACCTTCCTCGTCATCGATCCCCTCTGGGTCATCGACCTCTCCGATCCCGCCCACCTGCGCATCACCGGTGAACTCGAAATCCCCGGCTGGTCCACCTACATCCGACCCCTCGGCGACCGCCTGGTCACCCTCGGCATCGACGACACCTCGGGCTGGCGCGTGGCTGTCCAGTTGTTCGATGTCTCCGATCCCGCCAACCCGACCCTCCTCGCCAAGGTGCCCCTCGGCGAAAACGCCTCCTGGAGCGAAGCCAACCACGACGAAAAGGCGTTCGGCATCTTCCCCGACGCCGGTCTCCTCCTGGTGCCGGTCAGCGAATGGACCACGACCGAATCCCGCCACGGGGTGCAACTCATCGACTTCGACCGCGACTCGCTCACCGCCCGCGGACGGCTCGAAGGCGATTCCCTGGTTCCCCGCCGCGCCACCTTCCATCAGGACCGCGTCCTGGCAGTGTCCGGACGCCAGCTCACCTCCGCCGACATCCGCGACCGCGACCAGCCCCGCATCACCGCCACCCTGGAACTGGCGTATCCGGTCGAACGGCTCCTCGTCGCCGAAGCCCATCTGCTGGAGTTCGCCGGCAATTCCCTCCGCATCCGTCCCAACGACACCGACGCTGACACCGACGCGACCTCCGCGGTCGCGATCGAGCTCGACGGACCCCCGGTGATCGGAGCCTTCCTCCGTGGCAGCACCCTCGAACTCCTCCAGGGCCGCCCGGCCCAGGTCTCGTGGAACCAGCAGCCCGGCACCGACCACTGGATCGCCACCACCAACCCCGGCGTCCTCGTTGCCTCCTCCTGGGATGCCTCCCAACTCCCGGCGCTCTCCCGACGCGGCGAGTCCCGGGCCCCGACCGATCAGACCTGGCTGTACGATTTCCGGGCCTTCCCGATCGATGCCCGCACCACCGTGTGGGCCACCTCCGCGTCCGGCCAGTTCTGGGGATGGGGGCGCCCGATGTGGACGGATGCCCTCGTCGCCCCGTTCCCCGACGCGCGCCGTCCCGGCATCTGGTTCCCGTGGTGGTACGGCTCGACCCGCTGGCTGGTGGCGGTCGCCCATGATCCCGATGGCCTCCCCGCCATCGCCTCGCAGACCCAGCTCGGCTCCGACACCGAAAACGCCGGCGAGGTCTTCGCCGTCGGCCCGTTGATCTACAGTTCCCGTCACCGCCATGAATCCGAGGTCGTCGGTACCAACACCTTCGTCGAGACGGTTTGGTTTCCCCCGGAACCCCGCCCGTCCGCGGATGGCGACGACGGATCGGAGCCCAAGCCGGACCAGGGGGAATGGCGTCGCGTCACCAACAGTTATCCGGTCCTTCGCTGGTGGTCCCGCCACGAACTGGACGTGACCGATTTCTCCGGCGATCCCGCGCGCCCGGGACTGCGCCCGCCGGTGAGCCTGCCCGGCGAACTGGCCGGAGTCTCCCATCAGGGCGCCCTGCTCTATACCGTCGCCACCCGCAACCCGGACGAAAAGTCCCCGTCCCGCGTCATCCTCGAGGCCCTGGCCTACGACGGCCTGGCGGCCCATCTCGTGGACGGCCTCGAGATCGCCGATCACGCCCTGGGGCAGATCCATGTGCTGTCCATCCATGCCGAAGCCGGCCTCGCCTACCTGGCCCGGGGCGGATGGCAGGCCGACGCCCGCCAGCGCCTCGAAGTGTGGCGCCTCGACGACGACGGCCGCTGGACTGCCGGTTCCACCCAGCCCCTCCCGGCGGTGCCGGGCGAACTGCGTCGCTTCGGGAACGTCCTTCTGGCACGCAGCGGCGGTGAATTGAGCCTCTTCGACATCTCCGCCCCCGACCTCCCCGCGCCCCTGCCGTCGCAACCGCCCCCGGCCTGCTTCGGCGGAGAACTGAGTCGTGGCGATGGCGACCGCGACCGCGGCATCTGGCTCCCGCTCGGCGAGTACGGTTCCGTCCGCGTCGGGCCGTAGCCCCTCCCGATCCGCGCCTCCGAGTTGTCGGAAGGGGCGACGGAATCGGGGTCGGGGTCGCACTCGGAATCGGTATCGACAGGAGCCAGGAAGCTTCGCACATCCCCGGAGTTCGTTCCGGTTCGATTCCGATGCCGACCCCGACCCCGACGCCGACGGTCCCCGTCCTAACCCTCGACCGATCGAATCTCCGACAACTCGCAGATGCCCCCCCCGCAGGACCCCCTGATTTTTCTTCTGCGCACCCCTTGCGCTTTCCAAGCGGTTTCGACTAATAATGCGCGCGCCCGGTCTGGAGCGGTTTTCCCGCGAAGAACGGGTTTTTCGTCTCGCCATCCCCCGCGCTCGGGGACGCGGCAGACGCAACGCGGCATGCGAGTTCGCACGGAATCATGATCAAGGTCGAAAGTCTGACCCGCACCTTTGGGCCGAAGGTCGCGGTGAACAACGTGTCGTTCACGGTGGAACGTGGGGAGGTCCTCGGCTTCCTCGGCCCCAATGGCGCCGGCAAGTCCACCACCATGCGGATGATCACCGGCTTCTTCCCGCCCAGTTCCGGCAGGGTCGAGGTCGGGAACTACGACGTGGTCGAGCACCCCATCGAGGCCAAACGCCTCGTCGGGTACCTCCCGGAAAACGCCCCGTCCTACACCGACATGACCGTCTGGCAGTTCCTGACCTTCGCGGCGGAACTCCGGGGTCTCCGGGGCACCGCCCGCCGCCAGGCGGTCGAGCGCGTCATCGACACCTGCTTTCTCAACAACGTCGTCCACCAGAGCGTGGACACCCTCTCCAAGGGCTACCGCCACCGCCTCTGCTTCGCCCAGTCCATCGTTCATGATCCCCAGGTGCTGATCATGGACGAGCCCACCGACGGCCTCGACCCCAACCAGAAACACGAGGTCCGCAATCTCATCCGGCGCATGGGCGAAAAGAAGGCCATCATCTTCTCCACCCACATCCTCGAGGAAGTCGAAGCCGTCTGCACCCGGGCCATCATCATCGACCGCGGCACCATCGTCGCCAGCGGCACCCCGGCCGACCTCAAGGCCCGCTCCGAAGGTTCCGGCGTCCTTTCCCTCCGCATCACCGGCCAGTCGGCCGAGACCGTCCGCCCCAAACTCGAAGCCCTCCCCGCCGTCAAGCGCGCCGCCATCGTCTCGTCCGACGACGCCCGCGTCCACCTGCGGATCTATCCGGCCAGCCGCGAACGCAACGGCGAACTCCTCGCCTCCGTCGCCGACCTCGTCTCCCGCGAACACTGGCGGGTCGAGGAACTGCACGCCGAGGAGGGCCGCCTCGACGAAGTCTTCCGCAGCATCACCATGCCGGACACCCGGACCGGACGTGCCTAGGCAACCCCGGGCCGCGTCCCCCGGCGGCGGCATCCGGCCGGGGATCGGGCGGCCCTCCCAGACTCCGACGACCCATCTTCGATCCTCATGAATCCAGCCATCGGTAACATCCGGGCCATCGCCAAGCGCGAACTGGTCTCGTACTTCTCCTCCCCGGTCGCCTACGTCTTCCTGGTCATCTTCCTGCTGATGACCGGGTTCTTCACCTTCATGGCCGGGGGATTCTTCGAGCGCGGCGAGGCTTCCCTGATCTCGTTCTTCATCTGGCACCCGTGGCTCTACCTGTTCCTGGTGCCCGCCGCCGGCATGCGGCTGTGGTCGGAGGAACGCCGCCTCGGGACCATGGAACTTCTGCTCACCATGCCCATTGCCCCCTGGCAGGCCATCGTCGGCAAGTTCCTCGCCAGCTGGCTCTTCCTCGGTCTCGCCCTGCTCCTCACCTTCCCCGTCTGGATCACCGTCAATTACCTCGGCGCCCCCGACAACGGCGTGATCCTCTGCGGCTACCTCGGCAGCTTCCTGATGGCCGGCGCCTACCTCGCCATCACTTCGATGACCTCCGCGATGACCCGCAACCAGGTCATCGCCTTCATCGTGTCCGTGGTGATCTGTCTCTTCCTCATCCTCTCCGGATGGCCGCCCGTCACCCAGCTCCTCGATTCCCTCGAATGGACCTGGCTCCGCGACCTGGTCGCCTCCTTCAGCGTGATGACCCACTTCGACGGGTTCCAGAAGGGCGTCGTCCAGTTCCGGAGCCTCGTGTATTTCGCCTCGGTGATGGCCTTCTGCCTGTTCACCACCGGCGTGATCCTCCGCACTCATCGGGCCGGCTGACCCAAACCACCCGTCCCCCAACCCGAAGCCAACGCGGCGATGAAAAATCAAAAGCAGCTCGAAACCCTCCTCTACTCGTCGGTGGGCGTGGCGATCCTGGTCGTCATCGTCATCGCGCTGAACCTCATCTTCAGCCGGGTGGGCGCCCGCATCGACCTCACCGCCGACCGCGTGTACACGCTCTCCGACGGCACCCGGGCGATCCTCGGCAAGCTCGATACCCCGGTGCAGATCCGGTTCTATTTCAGCCAGAGCGCCCCCAACCTCGATCCCGCCCTGCGCACCTACGCCCAGCGCGTCGAGGATCTCCTCCACGAGTATCGCGCCCACGCCCGGGGCCGGATCGAGATCCGCAAATTCGATCCCAAGCCCGACTCCGATGCCGAGGATTCCGCCGCCCTCGATGGCATCGAGGGCATGCAGACCCAGCTCGGCGGCGACCGCATCTACTTCGGGGTGGCCATCAGTTGCCTCGATGCCAAGGCCTCCATCCCCTTCATCTCGCCACAGCGCGAACGCCTCCTCGAATACGACCTCAGCCGCGCCATCTCCCAGGTGGTCAAACCCACCAAGCCCAACCTCGGCATCATGAGCGGCCTGCCGGTGTTCGGTCAGATGAACCCCATGGCCATGTTCCAGGGCGGTGGCCGACAGCAGCCACCCTGGATTTTCGTCAGCGAACTCCAGTCCGATTTCAACGTCACCGAAATCCCCCTCACCGCCGAGTCCATCGACCCCTCCATCGATGTCCTGCTGGTGGTCTATCCCAAGGGCATCACCGACGCCGCCCAGTTTGCCCTCGACCAGTTCGTTCTGCGGGGCGGCAACCTGGTGGCCTTCCTGGATCCCCTCAGCGTCCTCGATTCGCAGTCCAACCCCTCCAATCCCCTCCAGGCCGCCGCCGGCAGCGGCGCCTCCCTTGACCGTCTCCTCCGCGCCTGGGGCCTCGAGTTCGATATCAACAAGGTCGTTTCCGACAAGCAGTACCTGACCGAACTCCAGGACCCCCGCACCGGCCGCCCCCAGCCCAACCCGTCCTTCATCACCCTCCCGCCCCAGGGCATGAACACCAACGATGTCGTCACCGCCCAGCTCAGTCGCCTGCTGCTCCCGTTCGCCGGGCATTTCACCGGCAATCCCGCCGACGGCCTCGAGATGACGGTTCTCTTCCAGAGCAGCCCCGACTCGCAGCTCACCGACAAGATGATGGCCCAGTTCGGCGCCACCGAGGAGTTCAAGCCCACCGGTACCCGCCATCGCCTCGGTGTCCGCCTCCAGGGCCGCTTCAAAACGGCCTTCCCCGATGGCAGGCCGGGGGCGGAGGACGATGATGACGATGCAGCCGATCCGGCGGCCGGGCCGCTTCGGGAATCGAAGGAACCCGGACTGGTGGTCCTGATGGGCGATTCCGACATGCTCTACGAGCAGTTCTACGCCCGCACCCAGGAGATCTTCGGGCAGCGGATCATGATGCCGTTCGCCCAGAACCTCACCTTCCTCCAGAACCTGATCGAGCAGCTCGGCGGCGATCGCGACCTCATCGGAATCCGCAGCCGCGCCACCCTCAGCCGCCCCTTCACCCGCGTTCGCGAAATGCAGGCCAAGGCCGAACTCGCCTACGAAAGCAAGATCCGCGAACTCGAGAAGGACCTGTCCGACACCCAGCAGAAGCTCGCCGAACTTCAGCGCGCCCAGGGCGAGGTCCAGCAGGCCATCCTCTCCGAAAGCCAGCGCCAGGAGATCCTCCAGTTCCAGCGCAAACGCGCCGAGGTCAACCAGCAGCTCAAGGAACTCCGCCGCAATCTCCGTCGGGATGTCGATTCGCTTCAGAACACCTCGAAGTGGACCAACATCCTCCTCATGCCCCTCGTCGTCTCCCTTGCCGGCATCGTCATCGCCGTCATGAAGAACAAGCGTACGGCCGCCAAATGAACCGAAAGCAACTGTTCGTCCTCGTCGCCGTCGGCCTCGTGCTCGCAGGCCTGGCCCTTTACTTCAACAAGGTCACCCGCGCGGAATACCAGTCCCGCGCCGCCGAAGACCGCGAGGAGCTGCTCGGCGATTTCCCCGCCAACGACGTCACCCACGTCGTCGTCCGGTCGCCCGAGGGCGAGGTCAACCTCGCCAAGGACGACGTCTGGGTCGTCCGGGAACGCCATAATTACCCGGCCTCGTTCTCCTCCGTCGCCGAACTGGTCCGCAAACTCTGGGAACTCAAACCCGCCCAGAGCCAGTCGATCGGCGCCTCCCAGTGGGGCCGGCTCCAGCTCCTTCCCCCCGACGCCCCCGACGCCGGCACCAACGCCGCCACCCTCGTCGAACTCAAGGGCGCCAACGGCCAGGTCCTTCGCTCCCTCCTCCTCGGCCGTCAGCAGATGCGCGACTCCGGCGGCCAGTTCGGCGGTTACCCCGTCGGACGCTGGGTCGCCCTGCCGGACCGCAAGGACACCGTCTATGTCGTCAGCGAGACCTTCAGCGAGGTCGAGGTCAAACCTGAGAACTGGCTCAACAAGGACTTCTTCCGCCTCGAAAAGACCCGCGCCATCTCCCTCGTCTCGACCAACCCCGCCGAATCGTGGAGCCTCTCCCGGGCCACCGAATCCGGCGACTGGGAACTCGCCGACGCCCGCGACGGCGAAGCCCTCGATCGCAGCAAGGCCAGCAGCTTCAACTGGGCCTTCTCCTCACCCTCCTTCAACGACGTCTTCCCGCCGGATGCCGAAGGCATGGACGACGCCTTCGCCAATCCCACCCGGCTCACCTTCGAAACCTTCGAGGGCTTCCGCTATGCCATCGAGGTCGGGACCCAGCCCGACGCCGACAGCTATTACCTCAAGGTCCAGGCGTCGGCCGAACTGCCCCGGGAACGCACCGCACCCGAAGACGAAACCCCGGAGGCCAGGGAGGAGGCCGAGAAGACCTGGCGCGAACAACAGGACAAACTCCGCGAGAAACTCCGCAAGGAACGTGCCCTCGCCAACTGGGTGTACAAGGTCTCCAAGTGGTCCGTGGATTCCGTCCTCAAGGACCGTAGCGGACTCCTGACCGACCCGACCTCGCCCGACTTCCAGGACACGCTCGTCACCCCGGACGGTTTCCCGTCCTTGGAGGAACTGGCGGCTCCCCTCCAACCGCCCTTGCCCGGCGAGATCGATCTCACCCCGCCGCTCGCCCCGCCCGACGACGAGTGATGTCCGGGTTCAGGGGCGACCCGAAATGCCCCTGCATCAATCCGCAGGGGACGGCACCGTACGCCTGCCGGCCTCGTGGAACTCGGCCCTCCGATTTCACAGCCTCGCTTCACCCTTCGGAGGGACGAGCTTCGCGAGTCCGCAGGGGAGCGCACCGCCCACTTGCCGGCCTCGTGGAACCCGGCGATCAGCAATCACGCCTCCGCATCAACACCACATCGGCAGCCGGCGCCGTCCATTCGGCGCCCCACCGCGCCGCCAGCCAGCCGAAGGTCTCGATCCCGAAGAACACCACGTGGGTCGGATCCAGCCGGTAGTGCCACGTCCGAAATGCGGCATCGTCGCGCACCCGCTTGGTCATCACCCCAAGCCATCCGCCCGGTCGCAGGCGATCCCATAACTGGTCGAGTTCCTCCCGCGGCCGATGCAGATGTTCCAACACCTCGCTCGCCGTGATGAAGTCGTACTGCTCCTCGAACACCGTCTCGTCCGGCGCATAGATCGGGTCGTACTCCCGCACCCGGTGACCCGCCTCCTCGAACATCCGCCCCAGCGCAGGTCCCGGTCCGCACCCGAAGTCCAGTCCCCGGCTTCCCGGTGACAACGCCGCGTTCAGAGGCTCAAACAACCGGCTGAGGAAACGCCGGTACCCGGGATCGTCGGGATGGTTCGTGTGCAGATCGTACTGGCCACGTGCCTCCTCGGGCGTGGGCAGGGATTCTTCCCCCACAAAGACCAGCCGGCAGGTGCCGCAGCGATAATACCGGCGCCCGCCGTCCGCGTGGATCCGGACGGCCCCCGGCGTTTCGCACAAAGGACACGTCCGAGTCGCAGTCAAACCGTCTGGCGGGAGTGAAGTTCCGGTCTTCATGAACATACCCTGCGCATCGGCACCGGAGTCAATAAACAAAGAGTCAGGCCTATTGCTTTTGCTTTTGTTTTGTGGGTCAACACCTGGTTTCAGAGCGCGGACAGCCTTGTCCGCCCGTGTGTCAACAGCAAGGTGTCTGACAATCAATCTGCGATTCGCCACCCGCCATGCGCCCCAGCCCACGAAAATGGCGGAACCGCGCCGTCCAGCGCGATTCCGCCCGTGAGGGTCGAGTGGCCTGATCTCCGTTACTGCCGGCTGCGATAGTACCGCTGAGCTCCTTCCGCGGTGGTGCGGTAGGGCGAGGTGGCCGCTCCGGCCACCGGGGTCCAGGGACCGTTGATGGCGGGCGCGGATTCGAGCGTGCCGCCGGTCCAGGCGATGTCGATCTCCGCACCGACGCGCTGCACGGTCAACCCGGCCGGGGTCGAAGGCATGACCGGCTCGGAGTACCCGAACGCCCGCGGCACCGTGGCATTGAAGCCGGACTTGCTCAGGTACACGTCGTCGAAGAGCACCGTGCGCGTGGTGCTGTGCGCCGCCCGGCCCCCGATCACCAGGCTGTCCAGATGCCGCCCGGTGAAGCCGATGTCGGCCTGGCCGATCGGATCCCGGTCGGAGACGTAGTTCTCGAGGATCGTCGTGCGCGCCGGCCCGCCATCCCGCTGCACATGGATGGTGAAGGTGTCGCCCGTGCTGGACTGATCGGCGGGGAAGGGCCCGTTCACGATGTCGATCCACACGTTGTAGGGGGTGAGTTCGTCGAGCACCGGATCGTAGAAGTCCACCGGCGACTGGAACCCGAACACCGCCCCCACCATCGGGCCAATCCCCCACTCGTCGCTGATGATCGCCGCCGGTCCGATGTTGTTGTTCACGTCGCCCCCGAAGCGGAGGCGCCGGTCGGTCACGCCCACCAGGGTGCGAATCGCCTCGCCCACCTGCTCGGTGGTGAACACGCGGAAGAACAACGTCCGCTGCTGCCCCTCAGAAATGGTCAGATCCCGCAGCGGCAGCACCGCCGCGACCTCGGCGCGGTCGGGGGAGAGGAGATGATTGCCGTTGCGCTCGACGACCGAGAGGCCGTTGGCAACCAAGTCGAACCACCCGCCGTTGCCGTTCAAGAGCCCGACCGGGTACCGGTCGAAGTTTTCGATCAGGGTCCAGCCGGACGCGACATTGGCGATGGCCGCCACCTGGAGCGACTGCGACAGGGTTTCCGTCCCGCGGCGCAGTGTCAGGGTGAAGGTGCGGCTGACGTCCAGGGTGACGGTCGTGGAGCCGAGACCGGCAATGGTCATCGCCGTCACATTGCCCACGCCCTGATCGATCTCGACATCGACGTTGCTGGTGACGTCCCAGCGCAGGGTCACCGGGTCGCCGACGGCGACCGCCGGCAGATCGGCGGCAAAGCTGCGGATGGCGAGCGGTTGCGGCTTCGAGAACGGCACCGGGGTGCCCGAGGTGTACACCGTCTGCACCTCCGCCTCGCTCAACGCGCGGCTCCACAGGGCCACGTCGTCCATTGCGCCGGTCAGCCAGTGGGTGGGATTGGCCCGCAGGATGCCGCCGATGGTGGTGGTGTTGAGCAGCCACGCGCCCGGTTCCTTGGCCGGGATTTCCAACGGATCGCGCACCCCGTCGAAATAGAGCGCCCGCGCCCCGTCCTCCTCCTGCACGAACACGATGTGGCGCCACTCGCCATCCAGTGGTTCCCCCTCGCTGCGAAGATGATCGACCGTGGTGAACCCTGTTTGCCGGAAGAACAGATCGAGTTGCCCGTTGGCTCCGCCGCTGTGGGTGCCCAGGTTGAACAGCGGATTGTTGTCCGTGGTGCTGCCTTCGGAAAACAGGCGGAGATCGTTCAACCCCATTCCGTCCACCTTGGCCCAGAACGAGATGGTCAGTGCCGGATGCTGATTGATCGGAAGGAGTTCGCCCGGGCTGTTCACCCGACGCAGGAGCGTCTGGCGCGCGTTGTCGAACTGGAAGGCCTTGCCGATCCTGCCGTCGATCAGGTCCGCCGCGCTCAGGTTCTGCAATTCCATGTCATAGCCGCTGGCAAGGTCCGGGGTCTTGCTGCCAATGACCTCATCCAACGGCCAGTAGGCCACCAGCCCGCGGGTCAAGGGAGGGAAGACGCTGACCAGGCCTTCGGTGGCCACCTGCTGAATTTCGGCCGGCGTCAGGGCCCGGCTCCACAGCACCACGTCGTCCATCACCCCCGTCAGCCAGTGGGTGGGATTGGCCCGCAGGATGCCGCCGATGGTGGTGGTGTTGACCAGCCACTCGCCCGGTTCCTTCGCCAGAATCTCCAGGGGATCCCGTATCCCGTCGAAATACAGGGCGCGCGCCCCATCCTCCTCCTGCACGAAAACGATGTGGTGCCACTCGCCGTCCAGGGGTTCTCCTTCGCTGCGGATGTGATCGACCGTGGTGAACCCTGTCTGCCGGAAGAACAGATCGAGCTGCCCGTTGGCTCCGCCGCTGTGCGTGCCCAGATTGAACAGCGGATTGTTGTCCGTCGTGCTGCCCTCGGAAAACAGGCGGAGATCGTTCAATCCCGTTCCGTTCACCTTGGCCCAGAAGGCGATGGTGAAAGCCGGATGCTGGTTGATCGGCAGCTGTTCCCCGGGGCTGTTCACCCGCCGCAGGAGTGTCTGGCGCGCGTTGTCGAACTGGAAGGCCCGGCCCACCCGTCCTTCCACCAGGTCCGCCGCAGTCAGGTTCTGCAGCTCCATGTCGTACCCGCTGACCAGGTCCGGCGTCTTGGTCCCCACCACGTCATCCAGGGGCCAGTAGGAGACAAGACCGTCCGCCAGCGTGGCGCCGGATGCGTTCGAGGCCGTCAGGGCCGCCGCGGCCATCAGTCCCGCCGCCCAGAACCGGCCGCTCCTTATCTTCAGTGGATCGCTTCTCATCGTGGGAATCGTTTCGTAGGTTCGTTCGGTTGTTGAATGGAACCCCCGCGGTCCGTCGCGTGCCCTCGCCCGCACCCTTCGCCCAAACCGGGCAGGGCGGGACACCATGCGCCAGCCGCCCGCCCGGCAGGCGGCCGTTTCGCGAATCCTCGGGGAACGTGGCGAGCATGCCGGGCCCCGATTCAATGTGGCAATTCCGAACCGCACGATTCTCCCGGCCCCGGCATTTCTGACCCCAATGGCAGGACATGACGTCGGCCGGGGCAGCCACCTGGCGTTCGCCGTGCGGACCCGTGGACCCCGGCGATCCCGGCGACCTTTGGAGCACCCCGGAGGCCGCACCCCGAGGCTGCACCACGAGGCTGCACCACGGACCGACGCGTTCGGGAACCCATCGTGAAGCCGTCGTCAACAGCAAGACGCCTGGCTCATTATTATAAGAATGGTCAACATTAATGTGTCAGACCTACTAACTCCAGTGGTCAACAAGAATATGTCAGACCTATTAACTCGACACGTTCCAGTCTCCCAAGTCCCGACACGCTAAAGCGTGGAAACCGAACCGCCGCTGCCCAAGTCCCAGTCAACAGCAAAAAGTCTGACAAGTTGTAAAGTTGTTGACGCCCCGTTCGGTGTCCCGGCGTCAGCCGGTTCCTACGCTCATTTTACGACATTTTTGCGACGGCAGGGGGCGGACGGGGCTGGCTAACCTGCCGCATGCCCCATCCTCCTTTCGCGCCGCTGCTCCTCACCGCGAACCGACGTCGCCAAGCCGTGGCGCTCTCTCCGGCGGAGGACCAACTGGCCCGCCGCCTGGGCGAGGATGTCACCCTGTCCGAACTCGCCCAACGGCTTGGAAAGCGTCCAGAGACCCTCCGCAGCCAGCTCAAGGCCCTTTATCGCAAGCTTCGCGTGAACAGCCGCCACGCCGCTGTGGACCTCCTCCATCGCATCGGCTGGTTCACCCAAACGGGGGATTGACGGGTAGGGTATATGTCTAGTGATTTTTCCCCATGAAACTCCCCTGTGGTCCATCAACCCAAACCCTGCCCAAATGGCCTATGAAAACCCTCGTAAAGTCTGTCGCAGTCTTCCTCGGCCTGGGTCTTGTGCCCGCACTTGCCAACACCGTCACCCACTTCGGCGATGGCGTCGGCTCCGACGTCCCCAACCTCCTGAATCAGGTCGGGATCGGCGCGGGCAATGCGGCCTCCGAGACCACGGCCAATTCGTTCATCGTTCCGGGTGCGGCGGGGACGGACACGACGTTGACCTTCACATTCATGCGCGACACCGGGGCGTTTCTGTTCGACTTCGGGATGTATCCCATCGGGTCGGTGGTGGCGGATCCGGTCAGCCAGAAGCAACTCTACGCGGAGCAGGCCATCGGAGCCGGGGTGTCGATCTTCAATGACGCCGTGGACAACCCGGGTGCCACGCGGACGGTGGTGGTGCCGGGTGGCACCGAGTTGGGCTTCTTCATTGTGCCCGACAACTCCGTGGGGGCGTTTCTCGCCAACCCAAGCCTGTTTTACCCCTCGCAAACCGTCATCAGCAGCCTGCGCGCACCCCTGTTCTCCGTGTCCGACGCCAATCCGGGGGAACTCGACCAGATGCTCTCCTTCGTCGCGAACGGGGTCACTCTGTTCACCTTCGAAGATCTCACCCGCACCGGGTTGTCGGACGAGGACTTTACGGACATCGCGTTCACCATCGATGCCGAACTGCGACCGGTGATTCCGCCGCCCCCGACCGGCGTTCCCGACGGCGGATCGGTTCTTGCCCTGCTGGCGGCCGGGTTGATGGGCGTGGGGCTCATCCGTCGTTCCCGCGCGTCCTGACCCTGGCTCAGCGGCGATCGATCCGGCCCCTCCGATTTCAGCCCTCTGCTGCTGTCGGAGGGGCGGGATCCGCGAGTCCCCCGCCGGAGATCCATGCGAGTGCCGTCGCCCCGGGTCAGGGCCGCGAGGGTGCGGCCAGCCGGGTGCGGGCCATGGGGCCGACCCACCGGGTGTTGTAGCGCGCATTGAGGACGTCGCCGGGGTGGGGGGGGCGCGTTTCCTGGCCGTACTGCTGGTCGTCCATGCCTTCCCACGGCAACGGCTCGATGCGATCGCCGGCCACCACATGGAAGTCCGCGTCCTTGTCCCAGCCGACCGTCCAGAGAAAGTAGGTTCGCCGGCTTCCCGGGGATGGGGCCGGCAGGCGGTCGGCGGCGAATGAAAGGGTGAGTTCATCCCCGCCGTTGAGGATCACCAGCCCTCCATCGCGCCCGGCCAGCAGTTCGTCCACCGCTCCGTAGCGGGTGCACCAGCCGCTGGGCGTGATCCGCCAGTCCGGCCAGGACCGAACCCGGGCGTAGTCCGGGGTGAGCGGTTGGGTCCACGGGCGATCCTCGAATTCGGAATACCCCCGCCAATGCAGATCGGTGCGATCGGGCGCCAGGCGGGTGAGGGTCCAAGGCATGCCGGGTTCCTCCGAGCGGACCCTTTCGAGGAGGGCGATGCGATCCCAGTGGATCTCGAAGGCGGTGGTCAGGCGCAGCCGGCGGGCGCCGGGCGGCAGAAGTCCATCGAGTTCGACAAGGATGGTCTTGGTCTTGCCGCACGGGGCGCCCACCACGACGTCGACGGGTTCCCAGGCCGTGCCGTGTTCCACCTCGAGCCGGGGGAAGGGGAAGGGGATCTCCGGATCGCGGGAGGCGGCGATGTTGGCCATGCCACCGCCAAACCGCAGCCAGCCGTTGAGAACCAGCGTCAACGGACGGGCGACCTCCAGCGGGCCGAAGTCCAGCACGACACCGTGGGGTTCGGCGTACCCGCGCTGCTGCGGGGGCCGCAATTGCCGGGGCGAAACCATGTGCCCATCCTCGACCACCAGCGCTTCCGTCACGTCCACCCCATCAAGGTCGTGGGCCTGCCGCAGCGGTACGGGGCGGTGGAGCAGGACCGGTTCGGACGGCGGGAACGGGCGCCCGGGAACGAGCTTGTCGCGGGGATGGACCTCGGTGTCCGCGGGATGATCGACCACCCACAACTGCGCGGTATCGAGGTACAGGACTTCGCGCAGTTCCTCGGTGATCTGCAGCACGTACGATCCGTCCAGGGGGCGGAAGTTTGAATCGTCGCCCACCCGGACCAGTTCCTCGGGATTGGCCTCGATCAGGCGTCCCGGGGCGACCGGCAACCCCAGCGGCGCGGCGCCCAGGAGGTCGGTGACAAAGGCGAACCGGGTGCCGTCCCACCGGTACAGATACGGACAGGAACCCGTGGGCCGGATGAGTTCGATAAGGGCGAGCTGTTCGCCGGCGATCACCGGCGTATCCACGTCGGTGCTGAGCGTGTCGAACCAGCGGACATTGAGGGTGTCGATCTTCTCATGGCGCCCGACGCCGATTTCGATCGGCAACTGGTGAACGGTCCGCAGGGCGCGCCAGTTCCCGGAGGTGAGTTCGATGCGGATGCCCAGCCCGCTCGGGTTCGATCGGGTTCCCAGGAGGCGCAGTTTGAGCTGCCGGTTGGCGTTGCCGCCCTGGTTCCGGAGCACCCGCAGGCCACCCCCTTCGAGGGCCAGGACCAGGTCGGTGTCGCCATCGTTGTCGAAATCGGCGGCCACCAGGGCCGCAACGGGCCGGTCAACCCCCCGCGCCAGTCCCAGGGCCGAGGTGGTCTCGCGGAATCCGGCCTGGCCCAGGTTGCGCCAGGCCTTCAGCCCGACGTCGGTCGCCGCCATCACGTCGAGCCATCCGTCGTTGTCGTAATCCACCAGCAGCAGCGACCGGACGCGCGCCCCGCCGAGCGGCAGGATCAACGGGTCGGTGAACCCGTTGAACAGGATGGTGAGGCGGTCGCCCTCGGCCATCACCAGATCGTTGCGGAGATCGTTGTTGAGGTCGCCCACGGCAAGGACCGAGGCCGCAGGCCATTCCGGTGGTTGGGGCGCCGGGGCGAGCGGACCGCCCCGTTGCTGGGCCACCAGCGTCGGGGGCGCCCCGGCGCGGACCAGGAAGTAGTCGTTCATTTCGTCGCCGTTCCAGTCGTCGGCGATCAGCGCGGTGACATCCGTGGCGTCCGTCGGAAACCCGGAGGCTGCCGTGGCGTTGGTGAAGTACATGTTGCCGAGGTTGCGCCAGACCTGGAGGGATCGGGAACCGGGTGTGACCAGCACCAGATCGAGGTTGCCCGTGAAGTCCAGGTCCGTGAGCAGTCCGTCCACCGCCGGCAGATCGCGCAGGTTCGAGAACGCGGTGACGTCAGTCATGGTCCCGTTGGTGGCCAGCCGCAGCGCGTGCAGTCCGCCATCGCCCAGAATGACAATGTCCTCGTAACGGTCCCGGTTGAGATCGCCCACCAGGACCCGCGAGTACCGCGCCCCCGCCGTGACGGTCACCGCGCCGGCCTCGGGTTCGAAACGGGACCCGACATTCCGGAGCAGCCGGAACTGCGCGTCGCCGTCGCGCACGAACAGGTCGTTGGTGCCGCGGTGGTTGATGTCGAGGACGGCCAGCGGGGCGGCGAACCGCGCGGCGTCGTCACCGAGGAATTCCGCGGTGACATCGACGAAGGTGACCGCCACCCCCCGGCCGTCGGGCTGGTCGAGCCGGAACGGGGCGCGGATCTGCGTGTACTCGCACGCCTCGACCGTGGACTGGTCGATGGTGGCGCCGGCGCGCTGGGCAAGGAGGGTGCGGTGGCTATCGAGCGCCCGGGCGGCCTCGTCGGCACGGTCCAGCCGGGTCAGGACCTGGCTGAGATTGTAGTGGGCCGAGGGGTGGTCCGCCTCGAATTGGATCACCTCCTCAAACAACTCCGCCGCCTCCTCGAACTGCCCCAGCTCCTGGTAGGCGCGCCCCAGGAGGTAGCTTACGGCGTTGACGGTGTGGTCGTAATCCTTGGCCGTCTGCAGTTCGGTCAGGGCCGCCTCCGCCAGTCCCTGGCGCAGGAGGGCGGCGCCCAGCAGGTAATGGGCTGCCCCCAGACTCTGGTTGAGGCGGATCAGTTCCCGAGCTTCAGCGGCGGCGGCGGCCGGATCGTTGGCGCGGAGCAGGGCGTTGGCGAGGTTCTGGCGGGCGTCGGGATGGACCGGTTGCAGGGCGGCCGCCTGCCGGAACACCTCGACCGCCCGGTCCGGTTCGCCGGATTCGTAGAACGCCTGTCCCTGCCGCGACAAGCGCTGGAACTCATCCTCGATGGACCGTTGGGAACGGCCGCAGCCGGTCAGCAACAGCCCGGCGAGGCAGACACACGCCACGGTCGCGCGGGCGATTCGAACCGCCACGGGTGGCGCGGCAACCAGCGGGAAGATCATTCGCCGAGGCTACGAATGGAGGGGGCGAGCGCAAGAATCTCCGCTCCCCGCCGCCATTCCCCCGACGCCCCCGGCAAAAGAAGGATCGCCTCGCCCCCCGGTTCCCCGCTATCTCCCGGTCCGCAGATGAGGTCGATGACCGGATACGGCTGTGGACAGAGCGCCCACGATGGGTGCCAGGTGACCGTCGAGCTGAGCTCGGTGAACCGGAAGCAGGGGGAGATTGCCATCAACCTGCCCAGGGATCTGGACGTGCTCGAAGCCCGTATGCGCGACGAAATCCACCGGCACCTCTCCCGCGGCCGCGTCAGCGTGCGGGTGACGCTTCACGCGGGGGATGCCCGTCGGGCCGATCGGGTGCGGATCAACCGGACGCTGGCCGGCGCCTACGCCCGCGAGTTCTCGGATCTGGCCCGCGAACTCGGAATCCAGGATCGCCCCTCCCTGGAAGTCATCCTCCGCGCCCCCGGGGTCATGGAACCCGACGAGGAGCCTGAAGACGCCGAGGCGTTCTGGCCCTCGGTGTCCGCCGCGCTGGCCGCCGCCCTGGAACAGTTCGTCCGCCTGCGAGATCAGGAGGGCGCCCACCTTGCCGGCGATCTGGCCCAGCGGCTGACGATCCTCAAAACCGCCGTCCAAGCCATCCGCCAGCGGGCCCCGCAGGTCGCCCAGCATTACCGCAGCCAGTTGCACGAGCGGATCGCCGCAGCCGGCCTGCCCCTTGGCCCGGAAGACCAGGAACGCCTCCTCAAGGAGGTCGCCCTGTTCGCCGATCGCTCCGACATCACCGAGGAGCTCACCCGCCTCGAAAGCCATTTCGTGCAGTTCGCCGCCGCCCTTTCCCAGGCCGAACCGGTCGGACGCCTGCTCGATTTCCTCGTCCAGGAAATGAATCGCGAGGTCAACACCATCGGCGCCAAGGCCAACGACGCCCCCATCGCCCACGAGGTGGTCCGCCTCAAGACCGAACTCGAACGCATCCGCGAACAGGCCCAGAACATCGAATAACCCCATGCCCGAACGGACTGTCGCCCCGCTCCTCCTCCTCCTCTCCGCCCCCTCCGGCGCCGGAAAAACCACCGTGGGCCAGCGCCTCCTCGAAACCCAGCCCAACCTCGATCGCGCCGTCACCTGCACCACCCGGCCCGCACGCCCCGGAGAACGCGATGGCGTCGATTATTATTTCCTCGACCGGCCCGCCTTCGACCAGCGCCTCGCCGAAGACGCCTTCCTCGAACATGCCGAGGTCTATGGCAACCGCTACGGCACCCTCCGCTCGGAAGTCGTCCGCCGCCTCGAGGCCGGCCGCGATGTCCTCCTGACCGTCGATGTCCAGGGCGCCGAAGCCGTCCGCCGCGTCGCCGCCAGCGGCGATCCCGTCCTCGGCCCCGCCCTCGTCTCGGCCTTCCTCATGCCGCCTTCCTGGGACGAACTCCAACGACGCCTCACCGGACGCAATCAGGACGCGCCCGGCGTCATCGAACGTCGCCTCGCCGCGGCCCGCGACGAAGTGGACCGCTGGCCGACTTTTGACTACGTCATCGTCAGCGCCGGCAAGGACGAGGATCTCGCCGCCATGGAGCACATCCTCGCAGCGGAGCGGCTCCGTGCCCGACGGACCCGGCGCCTGGTCATCGATGGAAGCCTCACAACCCTCCGCCCGTGAATCGCCCCGCCAACATCGTCCTTGGGGTGACCGGATCCATCGCCGCCCACAAGGCCGTGGACCTGGCCAGCCAGCTCACCCGCAACGGCCACGCCGTCCATGTCGTCATGACCGCCGAGGCGCAACGCTTCGTGACGCCCGTCCCCTTCCGAACCCTGTCGCGTCACCCGGTCGTGACCGGCCTCTACGACGAGGACGAAGGCTGGCGCCCGCGCCACATCGCGCTGGCCGACGAGGCGGACCTGCTCCTGGTCGCCCCGGCCACGGCGCACACGCTGGCCCGGCTGGCGCTGGGCCTGGCCGATGACGCCCTGAGCAGCCTTGCGCTGGCCCTCGACCCCGCGGTGCCGGTCCTGGTGGCGCCGGCCATGAACGGCAAGATGTGGCAGCACCCGGCGACCCAGGGACACGTCGCCACGCTGGCCGCGCGTGGCGTCGAGTTCCTGGGTCCGGCCGAAGGCCTTCTCTCCTGCGGATACGAGGGCGTGGGACGCATGATCGACGTCGATCGAATCGTGGCCCGGGTGGCCGCGATTCTGGCGTGAGGGGCGAGGAAGGGGTGCCATGGATTGAGAACTCGCGGAGTGAAGTGAGGGTGGTGAAATCGGAGCGTCCGTTGGGTGTACACGCTTCAGCGTAAGCCTCCCAAATCCGCCCCGACACGCTAAAGCGTGCACACCCAACAGAGTCCGACCCAGCCTCTGCCCCCCCCCACGTCCCCGCCCTGCCAGCGCACCTCAGTCTTTCGCAGCAGGCCTCGTAATCTTAATCTTAATCTTAATCTTAATCGTGATTCCCCTACCCAGTTCCCACGCTGAATTGGAGCTTCGAGAATGATCAAGCCCATCGCACCCGCCACAAGGCGACGCTCGAAAAGGGTGTGCCTGCGGGTCCGAGGACGAGTGCGAGTACCGCCCTTCGGGCTGAGTACGAATTCCCGGGGAGGGGGGAAAGGGTGTGGAGCATTGGGTTGAGGACTCGCGGAGCTCGTCCCTCCGAAAGGTGAAGCAGGGTGGTGAAATCGGAGGGCCGAGTTCCACGAGGCCGCAGGGGAGGGGAGCGATGGAATGCGGATTCGCGGAGCTCGTCCGTCCGGAGTGAAGCGAGGGTGATGAACTCGGAGCGTCCGTTGGGTGTACACGCTTCAGCGTGAGCCTCCCAAATCCGCCCCGACACGCTAAAGCGCGCTAAAGCGCGCACACCCAACAGGGTCCGACCCAGGCTCCGGCCCCCACGTCCCCGCCCTGCCAGCGCACCTCAGTCTTTCGCAGCAGGCCTCGTACTCGTCCCGTACTCGTAATCGTACCCGTAATCGTACTCGTAATCGTAATCGTAATCGTCCTGCCCGGTTCGCATGCGGAACGGGAGGTCCGAACACGATCGAACCCATCGCACCCGCCACAAGGCGACGCTCGAAAAGGGTGTGCCTGCGGGTCCGAGGACGAGTACGAGTACCGCCCTTCGGGCTGAGTACGAGTTCCCGGGGAGGGGGGAAAGGGTGTGGAGCATTGGGTTGAGGACTCGCGGAGCTCGTCCCTCCGATGGCCCGGCTCCTGGCATGCCGATTGCCCCCGGCCATGGCGGATGCAAGGCTTGTGCTCCGGATGAAGGCGTTGCTGCAACGATGGCGGCCGGTCTGGCGGCTGCTGGCGACGCCGGAACCCGACCTGACGCGGGCGGCGGGCCGGATCCGGCTGGTGGAGCGGGACATCGGATTGCCGGTGAAGGGCGGGGTGCTCCTGGCGGTGGGATGGTTTCTTTACTTCTCCCTCAACATCGAGGCCTTGTCCCACACCAGTGAAGTGGCGCTCGAGGCGGTCGGGGCGCTCCAGGGGTTCTTTGTCGTCTATGGTCTGATCAACGCCTTCCTCGCCCTGCCGATCTGGGCTTTTGACCGGATGCCGCTCAAGGCGATGCAATGGATCGTCTTCGTCGCCGCGCTGCTCGACGCCGCCTTCCTGTCGTCCCTGACGCTGGTGACGGATGGCTTCGACAGCGTGCTGTTCTGGGTGTTTCCGCTGCTGGTGGTCCGCCATGCGCTGAGCATGCCGGTGGCGACGCTTCAGCTTTCCCTGAATCTGTGCACTGCCGCCGCCTACGTGGCCGCGGGGGTCCTCGACCTCTGGATCCTGCAGATGGATGAGTCGGACGAGGCGACGCGGGCGACCGAGACGTTCCTGCTGCGGACCTGCCTGCTGGTCCTCCTGGGGTTCATTGCCTTCAATCTCCGGGTCCTGCTCGACCGCGAACGCCGGCGCCAGGCGGAGGCCGCCGAGTTCGAGTTGCGCCAGGAACAGTGGCGCACCGCCGGCCGCCTGGCCGCCGAGATCGCGCACCAGATCAAGAACCCGCTGGGCATCATCAACAACGCCGCCTTCGCCCTCCAGCGATCCCTTTCCAGGACCGGGGACCCCGAGGCACGCCAGTTGCAGATCATCCGCGAGGAGGTGGAACGTTCCGACCGGATCATCACCGAACTCGTCGGCTTTGCCCAACTTGCCGAGGCCCACGTCGAGCGTCTCGATGTCGCAGCGGAGATCGAGGCCGCCCTGGTCAGGGTCTTCCCCCCGGGATCGACCTTCGGCATCTGCGTCGAGCGTGACTACCGCCCGCCGCTCCCGGTTCTTCTCTTCAGCCGCCGCGCCTTCGGCGAGATCCTCGACAACCTCCTCAAGAACGCCCGCGACGTCCTCGGCGGCGAGGGCGTCGTCCGCGTGGGCACCCGGTACATCGAGGGGCTGGCCATCGAGGTGACGGTCGAAGACAACGGCCCCGGCATTCCCGAGGAGGCGCGCGATCGGATCTTCGAGGCCTACTTCACCACCAAGTCCGGCGGCACCGGACTCGGTCTCGCCATCGTGAAGCAGAACGTCGAGATGTTCGGCGGGCGCGTACAAGTGGAGTCCGAGGCTGGCATGGGCGCGCGCTTCCGGATACGCTTCCCCGGTCGCGCCCCGCTGGCCGGGGGTGCCTGATGCCCTCGCTGCCTCCCATCCTGGTCGTGGACGACGAGCCCAATATGCGGGCGTCGTTGGAGGAGGTGTTGCGCCCGGAGGGGTATGCCGTGGTCTGCGTGGATTCGGCGGAACGGGCCCTTGCCGAGCTGGCGGAACGCGAGCTGCTCCTGATGATCACCGACGCCCGCCTCGGCGGCATGAGCGGGTACGATCTGCTCCGGGAGGCGCGATCCCGCTGGCCCGAGGTGCCGGTGGTCGTGATCACCGCCTACGCCACCCCCCGTCTCGCGGTCGAGGCGATCCGCTCCGGCGCCTTCGATTACCTGGCCAAACCGTTCGCCCCGGAGGAACTTCTCAACCTCGTCGCCCGCTGCGCCGAACGTCACCGGCTGGTCCGGGAGAACACCGCCCTGCGGCAGCGGGACCCGCACGGGTTCTCCCTCGACCAGTTGATCGGCCGGTCCCCGGGCATGCAGGAGCTTCGCCAGCTCATCCGCACCGTGGCCCCCACCCGCGCCACCGTGCTCATCCTCGGCGAAAGCGGTACCGGCAAGGAACTCATCGCCGGCTGCCTCCACCGCCTGAGCGACCGCGCCCAGGCCCCCTACGTCCGCATCAACTGCGCGGCCATCCCCGAATCCCTCCTCGAGAGCGAACTCTTCGGGCATGAACGCGGCGCCTTCACCGGCGCCGTCCGCCAGAAACGCGGCCGCGTCGAGGAGGCCGACGGAGGCACGGTGTTCCTCGACGAAATCGGCGACATGAGCCGCTCGCTCCAGGCCAAGCTCCTCCGCTTCCTCGAGGACGGCTCGTTCACCCGGGTCGGCGGCAACGAGGAACTTCGCGTCGATGTCCGCGTGCTCGCCGCCACCAACCGCGACATCGTCGCCCTCATCCGGGAAGGCGCCTTCCGCGAAGACCTCTTTCACCGCCTCAACGTGGTCCAGTTCCGCCCTCCGCCCCTCCGTGAACGGGGCGAGGATGTCCTCCAGCTCGCCGGCCATTTCGTGGACCTCTACAGCGCGGCCCTCAATAAATCCGTCCGCACCCTGTCCCCTTCGGCGCAACAAGCGTTGCTCCGCCATCGATGGCCCGGTAACGTGCGCGAATTGCGTAACGCCATCGAGAGGGCCGTGATCCTGGAATCCAAAACCGAGGTGCAGCCCGCCAGCCTTCCGGATTTCGCCGTCGAAAACCGCCTGGTGCCCGCCACCCCGGCTGTCCCGGTCGATCCCCCCGTCGATCGACCCCTCGAAGAGGCTCTCGCCGACTTCGAACGCCACCTCGTCACCCGCGCCCTCGACCGCCATCGGACCCTCGGCCGCGCCGCCGAGGCCCTCGGCATCAGCCGGCACGCGCTGCGCTATCGCATGCAGCGCCTTGGTCTCCAGTCCGATGGCGCCGCCGACGAAGAGGCGGCCCCGTCGGGTGGACGTGGCACGAATTGAGTCATGGACAGCATAGGAGGTAACGCCGCAACAAAAACGGGCGCCCTGGTGGCGGGGGATGTTCTCATCGTCCTCGGGGTCATTTTGGCCCTCGTCATCGTCCTCGGCATCGGAATCGCCCTCGGCATCCGATCCCGGCAACGACGCCGGCACCGTCATTCCCACGCTTCCCAGGCCGCTTCCCAGGCCGCTTCCGGCGGCGATGCCCGTTCCGGGGATGACGAGGGCGCGGAGGAGGAATCGCCCCGGAAGCGGCGCAGCCGACGCAAGCGACGACGCGATCATCGCCCGCGCAATCCCACCCTCGCCGAAGCCGGCGGGCTGCCTCCCAAGCGCGCGGCCGACTCTGCGCCGGGTTCCACCGTCCCACCGCCCCCGGCGGAAGGACCTTCCATCTGAGCATGGAGACCAGCGCCGCCATCACCCGCGCGAGCGGTTCGAACCTGGCGCTCGCCTTCATCCTCCTCCCCAAGGCCCGTCGCCGCGGCATGGCGGGCCTCTATGCCTTCTGCCGGGAGGTGGACGACGTGGCCGATGAGGATGCCCGCCCCGTGGACGAACGCGCCCGGGCGCTCCAGGCCTGGCGTGAGGACGTCCGAACCGCCTGCCAGGGCGGCGAACCCCGTTTCCCCGTCAACCGCGAACTCCAGCCCGTCATCCGTCAATATGCGCTGCCCTTCGCCCTGTTCGATGAACTGATCCGCGGCTGTGAAATGGACCTCACCCGCCACCGGTATCCGACTCACGCGGAACTCGACGACTACTGCTATCGGGTCGCCTCCGTCGTGGGGCTCCTCAGCATCGAGATCTTCGGGTACACCGACCCCCGCTGCCGCGAGTATGCCATCAGCCTCGGTCGCGCCCTCCAGCTCACCAACATCCTCCGCGATGTCCCCACCGACGCCCGTCGCGGACGCATCTACCTCCCCGCCGAGGAATTGCAGCGCCACCGCGTGGACGAATCGGAAATCCTCGAAGGCCGCTATTCGGACCGTTACGCCCGTGTCGCCGAAGCTGTCGCCGTCCGCGCCCGGCATTTTTACTCCCTCGCCCGCGAAACCCTCCCGGCCGCCGATCGCCGATCGATGGTCGCCGCCGAATTGATGGGTTCGGTGTACTGGCGGCTGCTCCGCAAACTGGAATCCGCCCGCTTCAACGTTTTCGGCGCCTCCCCGACCCGCCTCAGCCGCTGGCAAAAGGCCCGCCTCATCCTCCGTACCTGGCTCCGCATCCGCGCCGGTGTCATGGCCCCCAACTACGGAACCCCCTGACCGTCCCCTCCGGAGGGACGAGCTCCGCGAGTCCTCGAATTCCTTCACCCCCTTCCCGGGGCCCATCCCAGTCCTTTGCAGCCTACCCCGTCCTCGTTCCCGTCCTCGTTCCCGTCCTCGTAATCGTAATCGTAATCGTAATCGTAATCGTAATCGTAATCGTAATCGTAATCGTAATCGTAATCGTAATCGTAATCGTAATCGTAATCGTAATCGTCCTCGTAATCGTAATCGTGATCGTAATCGTGATCGTGATCGTCCTGGACCGTCCCCTCCGGAGTTGGCGCGCCCCCGGCCTTCTGCTGCAATTCCGCCGTGCTGGTCATCACCGACGAACGCTGCACGGAGTATCATTCCCGGGGCCACCCCGAGCGGCCCGAGCGCATTTCCCGGACCCTCGCCGCCCTGCGCTCCCAGGATTCGCTCAAACTCTCCTGGGCCGCCCCGGATCCGGTGACCAGCGAACCTCTCCTCCGCGCTCACACCGCCGAGCACCTTCGGCTGCTGGCTGAAGCGAAATCCGCCTTCGACGGCGATACCCCGGCCCATCCGGGGATCCTCGACCACGCCCTGCGCGGCGTCGGCGGAGCCCTGCGTGGCCTTCGGGCCGCCCGCGAGGGTGTTGCCTCGTTCAGTCTGCTCCGCCCGCCCGGTCACCATGCCACCCGTTCCCGGGCCATGGGCTTCTGCTACCTCAGCTCGATCGCCATCGCCGCCCTCGATGCCCGCGCCACCGGCACCGCCCGCGTGGCCGTCTTCGACTTCGATGTCCACCACGGCAACGGCACCGAGGCCATCCTCGCCGGTCAGAAGGGCCTCGCCTTCGCCTCCGTCCATCAACACCCCTGTTATCCCGGAACCGGCACTGCCGATGTCGCCGACAATGGCTTCAACGATCCAGTCCCCCCGGGTTTTCCCCGCGGGGAGTACCGGAAGGTCCTGAGCCGTTCCCTCGAACGTCTCGTCGCCACACGCCCGGACCTGCTCGCCGTCTCGGCCGGCTTCGATGCCTACGCCCGTGACCCCATCGCCCACGAGACGCTCGAGACGGAGGATTTTCACTGGCTCGGAGACCGGATCCGGCGCCTCGGTCTCCCCACCTTCAGCATTCTCGAGGGCGGCTACAGCGACGATCTGCCGGATCTCATCCGCGCCTACCTGGCCGGCCTCATGGGCCAATAAGAATCGCCCCCGGCGTCCGCGTCTCCACCTGTGTCAAGCGTGGATTGGCGGCCCGGACTTTTTCTGCGCGCCGCCTTTACACGAACGTCACGATTCCTACGATGCCTCCCACGCAGCGAGCGGCACCCTGAACCCTCCAGCATCGTCTCGCCCTTCCGGGCGTTTCGGGAGTTCCGGACCTCGATCGCCGCGTGACGGAGGCGACCCTTTCTACAGTCCGCACAGACCCACAGCCCGATTCAACTCCCCATGAGCACCCCCAAGCAGGTCCTGGAACTGGCCAAGAAG